>CAKZOQ010000195.1 GCA_937136445.1 uncultured Gemmatimonadota bacterium | reverse complement strand
GAGAGGTTGGACCTGGTGGCCTCCGTGGAGGTCGGCCAGCAGGCCGGCGGCATCGTATTCTGGACCATGTCCGACGGGTGAGGACAACACAGACCGGCCCCTGGGGGTCCTATGGTAGAGATCCTTGACCCATCCACGGTCCTCCGGGACCGTTCGCGTCCGGCGAGTTCGCCGACGCCTTCCCACCATACAGACAGGACACCGGCATGACCCGACGGACCGTGCGCGCCCTCCCGGCGCCCTCCCGCACCCTGGCTTCGGGGCTCTTCCTCGCCCTGGCCGCCGTGATCCTGATCCCCCTCATGTCGGGGCTCACGCCGCTGACGGCGCAGGACCGGGTCACCTCCCCGGAGGAGGAGTTCGGACACCCCATCGGCGCGGACTACGAGCTGGTGAGCTGGGAGGAGCTTCACGCCTACTGGATCAAGCTGGCCGGCGAGTCCGACCGCATGATCCTGGACACCCTGGGCCTCACCGAGGAAGGTCGGCCCCAGATCCAGGCCATCATCTCCTCGCCGGAGAACCTTGCCGACCGGGACGGCTACCGGGAGATCTCGGCCACCCTGGCCCAGGCCCGGGGCGTCACCGAGTCCGAGGCGGCCGAGCTGGCCACCGAGGGCAAGGCCATCGTCTGGATCGACGGGGGCCTCCACGCCACCGAGCTCCTGGGCGCGCAGCAGCTCACCGAGATGGTCTACCGGCTCAACGAGTACACCGACCCGGAGACCCTGCGGATCCTGGACGACGTCATCATCCTCGCCACGCACGCCAACCCCGACGGCCACGCCCTGGTGGGGGACTGGTACCTCCGTGAGGACGATCCCCAGCAGCGGTCCTCCGCCGGCGTCCCCCTCCTGTACAACAAGTACGCGGGGCACGACAACAACCGGGACTTCTACATGTCCGCGCTGGAGGAGACGACCAACCTGAACCACTCCATGTACCGCGAGTGGTATCCCCAGATCGTCTACAACCATCACCAGACCGGTCCGGAGGGCACCATCATGTTCGCGCCTCCCTTCCGGGATCCGCCGAACCACTACCTGGACCCCATGATCCTCACGAGTCTGGATCAGGTGGGTTCGGCCATGCACCACCGGTTCGTGCGCGAGGGGAAGGGCGGCACCACCATGCGCTCCGGCGCCGGCTACTCCACCTGGTGGAACGGCGGGCTGCGCACCACGCCGTACTTCAAGAACATGATCGGGCTTCTTACCGAGACCGTGGGGCACCCCAACCCCATCCAGATCCCCTTCATCCCGGACCGTCAGCTGTCCCACGGCGACCTGCCGCTGCCGGTGGAGCCCGGCACATGGCATTTCCGCCAGTCCGTGGAGTACTCCCAGACCGCCAACTGGGCGGTGCTGGACTACGCCTCCCGCAACAAGGACATGCTGCTGGAGAACATCTGGCGAATGGGCATGAACTCCATCGAGCGGGGGAGCCAGGACCACTGGACGACCCTCCCCTTCGAGATCGACCGGGCCGAGGAGCGCGTGGGTGAAGGCGACCGGGCCGATTGGGAGCGCCTCCTGAGGGATCCCGCCGACCGGGATCCCCGGGGCTTCATCCTTCCGGCGGACCAGACCGACTTCCTCACTGCCCACAAGTTCATCAACACCCTCTTGAAGGGTGGGGTGGAGGTGCACCGCGCCACCGACGACTTCACCGTCGCCGGCACCCGCTATCCGGCGGGATCCTTCGTGGTGCGCTCGGACCAGGCCTTCCGGCCCCACGTGCTGGACATGTTCGAGAAGCAGGAGCACCCCAACGACTTTGCCTATCCCGGCGGTCCGCCCATCGCTCCGTACGACAACACAGGCTGGACGCTGGCCTGGCAGATGGACGCCGAGTTCGACCGCATCCTGGACGGCTTCGACGGTCCCTTCGAACCGGTGACCGAGGAGCTCGTCGCTCCGGAGGCGGGAACGCTCGCCGGCGTGGACGACCCCGAGGGCTGGCTGGTGCCCCACATCAATGACGCCTTCACGGCGGTGAACCGGGTCCTCGCCGACGGCGGCAGCGCCTGGTGGTTCACCGAGCCGGTGCAGGGGACGACCGGTCGCTTCGCCGAGGGCGCCTTCTACCTTGAGGCGGACCGCGACGTCATCGAGGGGCTCGCCCGCGACAGGGGGCTGGACTTCGACGGTGTGGCCGAGCGGCCTGCCGGACCGGCCATGGAGCTGGAGCCGGTGAAGATCGGTCTCTGGGACCGCTACGGCGGCTCCATGCCCTCCGGCTGGACGAGGATGATCCTGGAGGACTTCGAGTTCGACTTCGAGCTCCTCTTCCCGCCGGATCTGGACGAAGGGGACCTCTCCGAGTACGACGTCCTCCTCTTCGAAGATGGTGCCATCCCGATGGAGGACTCCGGCGGCGAGGAGTGGTGGATGCGTGGACTGGATCCCGAGACCGTCCCCGGCGAGTACCGGGAGCGGATGGGAGAGGTCACGGTGGCCACCACGGTCCCGCGGATCCTCGAGTACGCCCGGGACGGCGGTACGGTGGTGGCCATCGGGTCCTCCTCCGTACTCGGCCAGCACGCCGACATCGGCATCTCCAACCACCTGGTGGACGAGTCCGGCGAGCCCTGGGACCGGGACGAGTACTTCACCCCGGGCTCGATCCTCGACATGCGGGTGGATCCGGTGAGCCCGCTGGCCCACGGGCTGGAGGCGCACGAGAACGTCCTCTTCAGCCACAGCCCCACCTTCGACATCGCCCCGGATGCCCAGGGCGTTCGCCGGGTGGGCTGGTACGACACGGACACGCCGCTACGGAGCGGGTGGGCATGGGGGGAGGACAAGCTGGAGAACGGGGTCGGCGTCATCGAGGCCGACTACGGCTCGGGCAAGCTCTTCCTCTTCGGGCCCAAGATCACCTTCCGGGCCCAGTCCCACGGGACCTTCCCCTTCCTCTTCAACTCCATCTACTACGGATCGTCGGACGACCGGCCGGCCATGGACTGAGGAGCAGCCCGAGCCCGGCCCGCCGTCAGGTGGGCTGGGCCGTCGGTCGCAGGAGGATCTCGGAGACGCTGACGTGGGCCGGGGCGGACACCGCGTGGAGGACGGCGTGTGCGACGTCGTCGGGCTGGAGCGACGCACGATCCTTCCAGGTCTCCAGGAAGCCCTGACGGGACGCCTCGTCGGGGATGTGGCTGAAGAGCTCCGTCTCCACCACGCCGGGCTGGATGTCCGTCACGCGGATGTTCTCGTCCGCCCCCAGCTCCAGGTGCATGCCCCAGGAGAGGGCCCGCACGGCGAACTTGGTCGCCGAATAGACCGTGCCGGAAGGGAACGGGCGTCGCCCGGCCAGGGAGCCGACGTTCACGATGTGGCCGGCTCCGGCCTCCCGCATGGCGGGCAGCGCCGCCGCGAGCCCGTAGAGGACGCCGTTGATGTTCACCTCCACCATCTGGATCCAATCCTCCACACGTCGCTCCACCAGCGGCGAGAGGGGCATGACGCCGGCGTTGTTTACCCAGATGTCGAGGCTCCCGTAGGTGCTGGTCGCCACCTCGGCCAACGCCTCCACCTCCTCCCGCCGCGTGACGTCGGTGGGCTGGGGGGTGACGACCCCTCCGGCCTCCCGGATGGAGCCGGCGAGCTCCTCGAGACGGGCGGCTCGGCGGGCGGCAGGTACGACGGCGGCGCCTGCGGCAGCCAGTCGAAGGGCCACCGCACGGCCGATCCCGCTGGAGGCTCCGGTGACGACGGCGGTGCGGCCCTGGAGGGGCCCGGTGGGATCGGGCATGGAGGATCCGGGATCGAGAGGCTGGGAAGGGACGACGCACGGAGGGTAGGCCCCCAAGCGGAACAGCACAAATTCCGGTCCCAAGCCCGCCTTCGGACGCTGCTTGATCAGGCA
>CAKZOQ010000194.1 GCA_937136445.1 uncultured Gemmatimonadota bacterium | reverse complement strand
CCCCGCCACCCAGCGCCGCGAGGAGGGCCTGTTCGGCCAGCACATGGGCCACCAGACGCCGCCGTCCGGATCCCAGCGCCGCCCGCACCGCCACGTCCCGGTGACGGGACAGGCCTCGGGTCAGGACCAGGTTGGCGACGTTCAGGCAGGCGCTGAGAAGGACCAGCCCCGCGGCGCCTGCCAGGATCCAGAGCATGGCGCGACGGGTGTCCCCCACCAGGTCGGCGTGGAGGGGCCGGAGGCGGGGGCTCCACGCGCCGGCGTCGGGATGGGCCTCGGCGAGACCGAGGTAGAGCGCCGTCACCCGCTCCTGCGCCTGATCCAGCTCCACTCCGTCGGCGAGGCGGGCCACCCCCGAGAGGTAGTAGTTCCCCCAGTTGTCCAGCTCGGGGGTGAGATTCTGGGGGACCCAGAGGTCGGCGTCGGGACCGAAGGGGGGCTCGAAGTCCGCCGGGAGGACGCCCACGACCCGATGGCTCACGTCGTCGAGGCGCAGCGTCCGGCCCACGGCCTCCGGGTCCGCCTGGAAGTGCTCCTCCCAGAGATGGTTGGAGAGGACCACCACCGGGGTGGAGGTCGGACGGGTGAGGGCCTCGTCGTCCCCGGGGGCGAAGGTCTCGGCCTCGGTGAAGGTCCGTCCCAGGATGGGCGACACCCCCAGCGTCTCGAAGTAGCCCTCCGTCACCGGCACGGCGGTGAGACGTACCGGCCGATCCCCGTCGGTGAGGTCCACACCCTGCTCACGGTAGGTGTAGAGGGCTCCGAAGTCCTCGAAGACCTCCGTCCAGCCCCGATAGGCCGCCACGGCGGGCGCCCGGAGGTAGTTGAAGTTCTCCGGGTTCTCCGGGGGCGCCGAGTACACCCGCACGAGGCGCTCCGGCTCCGGATAGGGAAGGTCCTGGAGGAGGACGGCGTGGAGGACGCTGAAGATGGCGGTGTTGGCCCCGACGCCCAGCGCCAGGGTGAGCACCACCACCCCCACGTATCCCGGTGCCTTCGCCAGGCTGCGGGCCGCCTGCATGGCCATCCGCCCTGTCGTTCCGAGTCCCACGAGCCCGCCTCCCCGTTGGATTCCGCCGGTGGGGCGAGCCCGGTCCTTCCGGGTTCGCCCGATCCGCCGTCCCGCCGCCGCCGGATCCCCGAAGGCCTCGATGAGCTCCTCCCAGCTCCGTCCGCGTGCCATCCCCGTGCGGAAGTGGTCCCGCAGCTCTTCCTCCACGTCGGCACGGTCCCGAGGTGGAAGCCCGGCGGCCTCCAGTACGCTCTCCAGGAGGTGCTCCAGCTCCGGGTGGAGGGCGTCGTTCGTCCCGTCTCCGGACGCCTCCGTCGGACCGTGCCCGGGTCGGATCACGTCGCCTCCCGGGGGTCCGGGTCGGGCACGCCGAGGCTCCGAAGGGCCGTCACCAGACGGGCCCACTGGTCCTGCTG
>CAKZOQ010000193.1 GCA_937136445.1 uncultured Gemmatimonadota bacterium | reverse complement strand
GGCGAATACCTCCTCTGGTTCCGGAAGGAGCGCCAGGAGAACGTGCGCTGGGCCGGTGATCCCCGGGCGGCCAAGGAGCAGCTCGGCGACGACCCCACCCAGCTCTCCCCCCGGCGCTCCTTCGCGGTGTGGACGGAGCAGGTGCGGGGCACATCCGTGGCGTGGGGCGAGGAGAGCCTGGTGGCCGCCGAGGCCATCGGCCTGAGCCTCCGGGACATCAACGGGCAGACCCGCGCCATGCGCTTCCTCCTGGCCCAGCGACAGCTCACCCAGGCCCGGGAGAACGTCCTCTACTCGGAGATCCCGGTGGTCCTCGCCGACTCGGCGGCTCGGATCCTCCTGGTGAGCCAGGCCTTTTCCGACCTCTTCCGGCCCCTCTCGGCCCGGGTGGAGCGTCTCACCGACCTCGCCGAGCTCTTCGAGGAGACGGAGGAGATGCGAGCCCGCCTCCCGGGACCGCGCACGCGCTCGGGCTGGCGAGGTACCGCCACCCTCCGCACCGGGAACGACCCCATGCCGGTGGCCATCCGCATCGACCCCATCCCCCTCCCGGGGAACCAGATTCTGGGTTTCGTCCTCATGGTCACCGACCTGACGCCCCAGGTGGAGCTCGCCGAGTCCCGGATGAGCATCCGGAACGCCATCGGGGACATGCGCCGAAAGGTGTCCGACCACGAGCTACCCACCTACGAGCGGCTCCTGGGTTCCATTCTGGCTCAGGCATCGCGGAGATCGGCGAGCCCTTCACCCTCCCGCCCCAGTCCGACCAGCCTCTGCGGGAGGTGGAAGCCTCCGTCCGTCGCGCGGCACGGATCTCCCGCCTCATCGTGGACTTCACACCGGACACCGGCGGATCGAGCCGTCGTTCCGGCTCCGAGGAGGACGCCCCCGACGAGGCACCCGCCGGGGAGTGACCCCTAGGACGGAGGACCCTCGCGGGTCCGGGCCTCCGCGCCCTCCTCCAGAGCCCGGAAGATGGACTCGTGCTCCTGAAAGGCACGGACCGCCGCCTCCACCACCTCCCGCTCCTGGTGGGGGTCCAGCGGAAGCCGGTCCAACCCCTCCCGATAGCTCGCCTTGAAGGCCCGGGGGTCGATACCGGGGAAGCGGTAGAAGGCCGATCCGGCTCCGTCCCGCAGATCCAGCGCGTCCTCCACCAGGGGCGCCAACGCCTGCCCGCCGCTGAGGTCCCCCAGATAGCGGACGTACGCCTGGGCCAGGACGTGGGTCTCGGGGAGCTCGCGGATGCGCCGCGCCGCCGCCGCCGCCACCGCCACCGGTTCCGCGACAGCCTTCGGGTCGAGCACCTGGAGGTCGGCCTCCAGCGCCAGGGTCCGGTAGAGCTCCCGGGGGTGCAGCGCCTTCAGCCATTCCGACGCTCCACCCAGTCGCTCCTCCAGCGCCTTGTAGACCTCGGCGAGACTCCGGAGGTAGGCGGCGTAGTCCGCCCGCACCACCGTCTTGCGGAGGATCCGCTGAACGAAGGGCATCCGCTCGGCCCGGATGTGGGCGTCGCGGGTGCCGGCGCGGAGGGCCTGGGAGAGAGTCGGGGAATCCATGCTCCCACGATAATCCATGGAGCCAGGCAGCGGGACGCCCGCGGGGTCCCCCCCGACCCACCAGGCCCTCCCGACGCGCCGCACCCGCCCCTACTTCGAGGACCCCTCCCCCGGGGCTCGGGTACCCACGCCGCCCCCGATCCCCAGCCCCTATTTGCCGTTGGCCGCACCCGCCAGCTACCACGAAGAAGAGGCCCTGGGGAAGGCGTACGACGCCCGCCTCATGCGTCGCCTTCTCACCTACCTGCGCCCGTACAGGCTGCAGGTGGCGGGGGCGATCCTCCTCCTCATGGGCGCCTCCGCCCTGGAGATCGTCGGGCCCTGGCTCACCCAGCAGGTCATCGACCGGGCCATCCCCGAAGCGGACCGGAGCCTCCTGACGACGCTGACCCTGGCCTACGTCGCGGCCACCCTCGGGGGCTTCGTCCTCCAGTACGCCCAGGGGATCCTCACCACCTGGCTGGGGCAGGGCGTGATGTACGACCTGCGCATGGAGATTTTCCGGAAACTCCAGCGCCACGACCTGCGGTTCTACGACAAGAACCCGGTGGGGCGCCTCATGACGCGCATCACCAACGACGTGGAGACCCTCAACGAGCTCTTCAGCTCGGGGCTGGTCTCGGTCTTCGGGGACATCTTCACCCTGGTCTTCATCGTCGGGGCCATGCTCTACATGGACTGGACGCTGGCGCTGGCGGCCTTCAGCGTGCTGCCGCTGGTCTTCTGGGCGGCCTTCCTCTTCCGGGCTCGCATCCGGGACGCCTATCGCGACATCCGGAAACGGCTGGCCCGGCTGAACTCCTTCCTCCACGAGCGCATCACCGGAATCCGCACCGTCCAGCTCTTCAACCGGGAGCCGGCCGATCAGAAGGAGCACGAGCGCCTCAACGAGGACTACCTTCAGGCGCACCTGCGCAGCATCACCTACTACGCCCTCTTCTTCCCGGTCATCGAGTTCTTCACGGCGCTGGCGCTGGCCCTCATCATCTGGGTGGGTGGCTGGCAGATCACCAGCGGGGCCGTCACCGTCGGGGTCGTCGCCGCCTTCCTCCAGTACGCCCGCCGCTTCTTCCGACCCATCCAGGACCTGTCGGAGAAGTACAACCTCCTGCAGGGGGCCATGGCGAGCTCCGAGCGCATCTTCCAGTTGCTGGACGGGGAGATCGACATCGTCGATCCCGAGGACCCCGTCGACCTTCCTCCGGAGACCCGGGGCGAGATCGAGTTCCGCGACGTCTCCTTCGCCTATGGAGAGACCGAGGACGGCGAGCCGGACTGGGTCCTCCGGGAGATGAGCTTCCGGGTGGCCCCGGGGGAGAAGGTGGCCATCGTCGGGCACACCGGCGCCGGGAAGTCCACCCTCATCAACCTCCTCATGCGGTTCTACGAGCCGCAGCAGGGCGAGATCCTGCTGGACGGGGTGCCCATCCGACGGCTCCGGATCCGGGACCTCCGGGAGCGCATTGGGCTCGTCCTCCAGGACGTCTTCCTCTTCAGCCAGGACGTGGCCTACAACATCCGCCTCGGCGAGGAGGGCATCGACGACGATCGGGTCCAGGCCGCCGCAGAGCGGGTGGGGGCGGCGGGGCTCATCGGTCGACTGGAGGAGGGCTACGAGCAGCCGCTGGGCGAGCGGGGCACCTCCCTCTCGGTGGGAGAACGCCAGCTCCTGAGCTTCGCCCGGGCGCTCGCCTTCGACCCCGCCATCCTGGTCCTGGACGAAGCCACGAGCTCGGTGGATTCCCAGGTGGAGGAGACCATCGAGCGCGCCACGGACGAGCTGCTGCAGGGCCGGACCAGCCTGGTCATCGCCCACCGGCTCAGCACCGTGCAGAACGCCGACCGGATCCTGGTGCTGCACCACGGGCGGCTCCGGGAGCAGGGAGACCACGACGAGCTCCTGGCGGCGGAGGGTCTCTACGCCCGCCTCCACGAGCTGCAGTTCGCCCGGGCGGTGGGCTGAGGCTCACACCTCGGGCGTCATCACCACCTCGTAGTGCGCGGAGCGCGCGTCGAAGCGCTCCAGGAGCCGGCG
>CAKZOQ010000192.1 GCA_937136445.1 uncultured Gemmatimonadota bacterium | reverse complement strand
CTCGGCGTCGGGCCCCGGGAACTCTCCGGCGAGCTCGTGCACCTCCACCGTCCATCCCCGCTCCCGAAGCCCGTCCACCATGCGTGCGTCGTAGAGGAAGCCCCCGGTCCGCTGGCGCAGCGCCCCCGGAACCACCAGGTGGAGCGAGGCCCCTGTACTGGCTCCGTCGTCTCCGGGCGGTGGCCGGTGGCTCACACGGCGCCTTCGTAGCGGGCCCAGGCCACGTGCGACTCCTTGAGGGTCACGGCGATCTCCTCGAGCCCCGTTCCGCCGTCGCCCAGGCGGCCGGATCGGGCGGCCTCGGACAGGCGATCGAAGAGGACGCGAGCCATGAACTCGGTGGTCGTGTTCTTCCCCTCGAACTCCTGGATGTCATCCAGGTTACGGTAGTTGATCTCATCCAGAATCGAGGCCAGGACGTCGCTGGCCAGGCCGATGTCCACCACCAGCCCGTCGGCGTCCAGGTCGCTGCGTCGGAACTCCGCGTCCACCACGTAGGTGGCGCCGTGGAGGCGCTGGGCGGGGCCGAAGATCTCCCCCTCGAAGGAGTGGGCGATCATGACGTGGTCCCGGACGGTGAGGCTGTACACGGCGTGAGCTCCTGGTGGAATGGGCTGGAAGGAGGTGGGTGAACAGCCCGATACCCGTCGGCTCGGGATTGGTTGGGTGGCTGCGGGCCCTGTTCAGGCCGGGCCGGCCCCAGGGTAGCGCACCCGGTGGCAGAGGTTGTCTCCGGGGTCACGAACGAGTCGCTCCATGGTCGCCGGAAGGTCCTGGAAGGCGCTCTCTCCAGTGAGGAGGGCGTCCAGCTCCGGCGCCTGGAGGAGTCGCAGGGCCAGACCCATCCTGCGTCGGTGGTCCCAGCGCGGCGTCCGGTGCGGGGGCAGCGTCCCCACCTGACTGCTCCGGAGGGTCAGGCGTCGGTGGTGGAACTCCTCGCCCAGCGGCAGGGGAACCGTGGCGTCGCCGAACCAGCTCAGCTCGAGCACCGTCGCCTCCGGCCCGGCCAGAGGAAGTGCGTCGGCCAGGCCCTGCGGTGTGCCGCTGGCGTGGACCACCAGGTCGGCCTCGCCGGCTCCCTCGCCGGCCTGGGCCTCCCAGGCCATCCCCAGCGGCCGCGCCACCCCCTCCCGGGCCGGGTTCGGGTCCACCAGGCGGACCCGGGTACCCGGGATGCCCGCCATCAACCAGCCGACCAGGAGCCCCACGACTCCCCCACCGACGACGACGATCCGGTCCCCCACCGAGGGACGGGCGTCCCACGCGCCGTTCACCGCCGTTTCCATGTTGGCGGCCAGCACGGCCCGCTCTTCGGGGACGCCGTCCGGGAGGGGATGCACCCACGTGGCCGGAACGACGTAGCGATCCTGGTGCGGGTGGAGGCAAAAGATCGCCTGGCCTGACGCCAGCTCCCCGACGCCCGGACCGATGGACTCGATCCGGCCCACGCTGGCGTAGCCGTACTTCACCGGCGCCGGGAAGTCCCCCTCCTGGAAGGGTGCCCGCATGCGGTCGTACTGGGATTCGGGCACCCGCCCGCGGAAGACCAGGGACTCCGTACCCCGACTGACCCCGGAGAACCGGGCCCGCACGAGGACTTCGCCGCGTCCGGGAGGGTCCAGGGGGGCTTCGCGGATCTCGCCCCGGTCGGGTTCCGGGATCCAAAAGCTCCGTGCGGTGTTGGGTTCGGACATGATCGGACGCGTGGGATGGGACCTTGCAACGGCGACGGTCCTGATGGTGGCAGTCTCGGTGGGAAGCTGGCAGGTGGCGGGCCTGCCGACCACCTACCCGGCGGTGGCGCTTCTGATATGGGCGGGTGTGCTGGCCATCCTCTTGGCCACGATTCCCCCTCATCTGCCGGGTGCCGGGCTGGGCCCTGCCAACCGCATCACGCTGGGCCGCGCCGTCCTGGTGATCCCGCTGTCCGCCCTGGCCGCCTTCCCGGGTTCCGTGGGTGGTCCCGGTGTGCTCTGGGGCGTCATCGGGGTGGCGACGACCGTCCTGATCCTGGACGGTCTCGATGGCTGGGTGGCCCGGCGCACCGGCACGGCGACGTCCTTCGGCGCCCGCTTCGACATGGAGCTGGACGCCTACCTCATGGCGGCCCTCAGCCTCTTGGTGTGGGCCTCGGGGAAGGTCGGCGCCTGGGTGCTCCTCATCGGCGCCCTCCGCTACCTGTTCGTTGCTGCTGGGCGGGTCTGGCCAGCCCTTCAGGAGGAGCTCCCGGAGAGCCGGCGACGGAAGACCGTCTGCGTCGTCCAGGGCGTGGTGCTCCTGGTGGCGCTGGGCCCGATCATCCCTGCCCCGGTGGCCCAGGTCGTCTGTGGCCTGGGCCTGGGCCTTCTGGTCTACAGCTTCGCTGTGGACGTCTGGTGGCTCTCCCGGCCCGTCAGCCCACGCCCACTCCGTTGGTGAGGACGAACTTCTGCACCCGCCGTCCGGTGCTGACCTCGGTGGTGTAGACGTTGCCGTCGGGGTCCACCTCGACGCTGTGCAGCCAGATGAACTG
>CAKZOQ010000191.1 GCA_937136445.1 uncultured Gemmatimonadota bacterium | reverse complement strand
GGCCGGCGTAGCTCGTGGGCTCCGGCTCCTCGACGGGGCGGTTCTCCTCTTCCTCTGACTCCCGCTCGGTGCGGTCCTCCTCGGATTCGACGGCCTCCTCGGCCTGACGTTGGGCCAGCGCCGGGTCTACCCCGTTCTGAACGGCTTCGAGTCGCCGCTCCCGGATCCGCTCCTGTCGCTGATGCTCCTGGAAGCGCTCCACGACGTCCACCACCAGGGTGGAGTGGTTCAGGTCGGCACCGTGTCGGACGAGGGTCTCCACGGCCTCGATGCGGTTCTTGGAGGCGGCGAAGATCAGGGGCGTCTGGCCCCAGCGCTCCTCGGCGGCGTCCACCTCGGCTCCAGCCTCCACCAGGACGTCGATCCCGGCGGCCAGACCTGCCTCGGCCGCGAAGTGCAGCGGCGTCACCCCTCCGATGCTGGAACGGGCGCCGACGTCGGCGCCGGCCTCCACCAGGTACCGCAGGGACTCGACACTGCCACCCTGCGCCGCCATGTGGAGGGGCGTGTAGTCCCCCAGTCGGGTGGTGGCTTCCAGGCCGGCACCCTGATCCACCAGGTAGCCCACCAGCTCGGCGTTCCCGTTGCGCGCCGCCCAGTGGAGCGCGGTCATCCCGTCGCCCTGCGCCGCATTCACGTCGGCCCCCGAGGCGACCAGGGTGCGGACCATGTCGGTGTCGCCGCGTTCGGCGGCGTCCGCCACCGGTGCGTCGGTCCGCGGCGCCTCCATGATGGTCGTCATGGCGAGCTCGTCGGCGGGTACCGCCAGCGTCAACCCCGAAAGCGCGGCTGCCGCCGTGAGAAGAATCGTCCAGCGCACGGCTACACCTCCAGGCCCAGCGTGCCGGTGCTGTCGCCGAAGTGCTCCACGTCATCGAGCCCCAGCTTGTGGAGCACGCCCAGCATGGCGTTGGCCATGGGCGTGCCGTCCGGCGCCTTGAGGTGCACGCCGCCGTCCAGCTGCCCATTGGCCCCGCCCGCCAGGAAGAGGGGGCAACGACGGTGGTTGTGGACGTTGGGATCTCCCATGGGCGAGCCGTAGAGGATCATCGTCTTGTCCAGGAGGCTCGCCTCACCCTCCATGGTTTCGTTCAGGCGATCCATGAAGTAGGGGAGCATGCTCACGTGGTACCGGTTGATCTCGGCGAAGTCGAGGATGTTCTTCTCGTTCCCACCGTGGTGCGACGCTGGGTGGAAAGGCTTGTCCACGCCGCTCTCGGGGAAGACCCGGGCGGAGGAGTCCCGACCCATCTTGAAGCTGAAGACACGGGTCATGTCCGACGCGAAGGCCAGGGCCTGCAGGTCGAACATGAGCTTCACGTGCTCCTCGAAGTCGTCGGGCACGCCGGCCGGCGCCTCGGGAAGCTCCCGGACCGCGCCGCTGGAGTTCTGGGCCTCCACCATCTGGATGCGGCGCTCGATCTCCCGGATGTTCTCCAGGTACTGGTCCAGCCGTCGGGCGTCGGAGGTCCCGAGCTCACTCTTGAGGTCGTCCACACGACCGGTGATGAAGTCCAGGATGCTGGCCTTGGCGCGCCGGCGCTGGGCCCGTTGCTCCGGGGTGCCGCCGGTGCCGAAGAGCTGATCGAAGGCCACACGGGGATCCCGAATCATCGGGAGGGGCTCGGTGGGGGAGGCCCAACTGATCGTGTCCGTGTACACGCAGGCGTATCCGTAGGCGCAACCACCAGCCTGGTCCACGTTCTCGATGCAGAGCTGCATGGACGGGATGGGCGTGTCCTGCCCGTAGCGGGTGGCGTACATCTGATCGATGGACTGCCCCACGAAGATGTCCGAGCCCTCCGTCTGCTTCGGGTGGGCCTGGGTCAGGAAGGTCGAGCTGGACCGGAAGTGGTCCCCGCCGATCTCCTTGGGGATGAAGGCTTCGGCGGAACGCACGTCCGTATTGCTGATGATGGTCAACGCGTCCCGATAGCGCTCCAGCGGCTCCAGGCTCGTCCCGGCCAGATTGAAGTTCCGGCCGATCTCCCGCGGCGACCAGAGATGGTTCTCCAGGCCGTAGGGGCTGGAACCCGCGGCGCCGTGCACCATCTCGATGGCGACGAACCGGGTGGCCTCGATCTCCTCACGGGTACGAGCCGCCAGGCCCCCCGCGGGAATCATGGCGTCCAGGAACGGGAGGGCGACGGTGGCGCCCATCCCCTTGAGGAAGGTCCGACGCGGGATGTGGTTGCCTGTGATGTACATAGCGGGAATCTCCGGACTCGGTCGTGATTCGTATTCGGTTACTGCTGCAGGTCGGAATCGGTGGCTTCCATGGGGAGCCGTCCCGTCCGGAAGGCCGGACTGTCCACCACACCCATGATGAAGGTGGTCAGTCGGTAGTCGTCCGCCGCGGCCCGATCCTCGATGGTCCGGACCATGGGCATGTCGTAGTACTCGATGCGGCGTCCCAGCGCGTAGGCGAGGAGGTTCTCGGTGAAGCCCCGGACCAGCGACTCCTCGCGGTCCACCAACGCCTCGCGCAGATCGCCGGGCTTCTCCAGCGGGGTGCCGTCGTACAGCTCACCTTCCACCTGGATGGGCATCCCCTGGTCCCGGATCCGCCAGGCCCCGGTGACGTCGAAGTTCTCCAGCGCCAGACCGATGGGGTCGATCATGGTGTGGCAGGAGTTGCAGGACGGGTTGGCCCGGTGCATCTCCATCTGCTCCTTCACGGTGAGGAGGCGGCCGTCTTCGTTGGCGGCGCCCTCCTCCAGCTCCGGCACGTTGGGCGGCGGTGGTGGCGGTGGCGTGCCCAGGAGCACCTCCATCACCCACTTCCCGCGGAGCACCGGGGACGTCCGGTTGGCGTGGGAGGTGAGGGTCAGGATGCTCCCGTGACCCAGGAGGCCGCGGCGACCCTCGGTGGGGTACTCCACCCGACGGAAGTCCTCGCCGGTGACGCCGGGGATCCCGTAGTGACGGGCCAGGCGCTCGTTCATGTACGAGTAGTCCGCCGTGAGCAGCTCGAAGAACCCGCGGTCCTCCCGGACCAGATTGACGAAGAAGAGCTCCGTCTCCCGGGTCATGTCGTCCGCGAGCTGCTGGTAGAAGTCGGGGAACTGGAGGGCATCGGGGTGCACCTTCTCCAGGTCCTGGAGGCGGAGCCACATGTGGGCGAACCGGCTCCCCAGCGCATCGGCCCGGGAGTCGGCCAGCATCCGCCGGACCTGTCGCTCCAGGTTGTCGTTCTCGGTCAGGACACCCGCCTCGGCGAGCTGCAGGAGCTCGGAGTCGGGGGCGGCGCCCCAGAGGAAGTAGGAGAGGCGGGACGCCAGATCCACCTGACTGAGGGTGTAGCTCCCGTCCTCGGCCACCGCGCCGGCCGGCTCCTCCATGCGGAAGAGGAAGTCGGGGCTCGCCAGGATGCCCTGGAGCGCCACCTGCATGCCTCCTTCGAAGCCCCGCTCGGAGGCGCCGTCGTCGTAGAGCGCCAGCAGCGCCTCCACGTCGGCGTCGGTGAGGGAGCGACGGTAGGCGTCGGAGGCCACCCGGCGGATGATGGATTCGGCGCAGGGGCGGGCCTCGTCTCCTTCGTCGGGGTGGCAGGAGAGGATGTTCTCCCGGACCTCGAAGTCGCTCACGCCCGTCACATCGTACGGTCCGCCGATGACGGCGTCCCGCATGTGGGCCAGCGGGGTGATCCCGTAGGAGTAGCCGATCTTCTTGTCGGCCAGGCTCCACTCGTGGGGCGAGACCACGTCCTCGATGGGACCCTCGAAGGTCTCCAGGAAGGCGATGGAGACCCGCTTGGGGCCAGCGGTGATCTGGATGGGCTCACTCCGTACGGTCACCCCGTCGGGGTCCTGGCGGTGCATGAACCGGTCGATGGGGATGAGGGCTCGCCGCTCCCCGTCGATGGAGACCTCCAGGTGCTCGTCGAAGGGCGCCGTGGACCCGAAGAAGTTTCCGGTGGACTCGTGCTGGAAGGAGGCCCGGAAGACGTACTCGCCGTCCGCCGGGAAGTTGTGCACCACGGAAACACCCCCGCGGGTGCCCACCGGAGCGCCGGGGACGCGCTCGCGCTGCTCGGCGTAGCGCGAAACGCGATAGGTGGTCTCCTTGGCGGCGGCCGCCGGGTCACCCAACGCCAGGCGGCTGATCTCGCCGGCGGCGGTGAGGTAGGCGTCGAGCCGGGTGGCGGAGAAGTTCTGGACGTCGGCCACGTTGTCGAAGCCGCCGCTCATGGTCTCGGCGGGGAGCATGCCCTCCACGTCCACCTGCAGACCGAGGAGGTCCCAGACCGCCCGGGCGTACTCCGTGCGGGTGAGGCGCTGGAAGGAGCGGCCACCCATGCGAGGATTCTCGGCGGAGTGGGCATCCACACGGTCCTCGATGGTGGCGGCCAGCGCCATCAGCGAGTCCTCCGGAGGCCGGTCGGCCCCGGCTGGCGGCATCATCCCGGCACGCAGCTTCCGAACCATCCGCTCCGCCGTCTCCC
Source organism: uncultured Gemmatimonadota bacterium (assembly GCA_937136445.1). Classification (GTDB taxonomy): domain Bacteria; phylum Gemmatimonadota; class Gemmatimonadetes; order Longimicrobiales; family Gaopeijiaceae; genus JAJCZZ01. The sequence continues at coordinate 1,592 of CAKZOQ010000191.1, read as the reverse complement.
AGTTCTCCTCCGGGGTCAGGGCGTCGAAACCGTCCAGTGAGAGGTTGCCGCGGAGACGCCGCTCGTTGTGGCAGCGGACGCAGTACTCCTCGATGACGGCGTTGGGCTCGAAGGCCTCGGCCACGGGGTCCTCGGGTCCGGCGTCGGAGCGCTCGAGGGCGTGGGCCAGCCCGGAGGGAAGCCCCGGCACCGGATCGGGCATCGCCTGTGCCATCGCCTGGGCGCGGGTCTCGTGGACGTCCGCCTCTCGGGGAGCCTCGTCGCCCGCCGGGGGCACGAAGCTCATGAGCGCCAGCCCCACGAGGAGGATGGCCGCCGTCAGATGATTCATCGATTCTCCTCGCGTGCTGCTCGGATGGCCGCGGCCGTGCGGTCGATCCGGAACTCCAGGAGCTGCCGCCCGACCTCGATGGCCCGCTCCTTGGGTTGGATGTCCACCCCGTTGATGAGGGTCTCTCCCGCCGCCACCCGCTGATCGTAGCGGACCACGGTGGGGTCGGTGACCATCATGATCGAGGTGATGTAGAAGTTGTCGTGCAGACCGTCGTCGACGGGCTGGTCGACGCCCAGCTCGTTTTCCATGTACGCCTCGACGTCGGAATAGTTGTAGAACTCCTCGACGTGATGCGCCCGGGCGTCGTCCCACTCAGCGTTCAGCCGCTCGGCCACCATGGCCTGGTGTCGCTGGTTCCCACCGCTGTCGCCAATGAAGACGATGTCGGTGAACCCGTGGGCCCGAAGGCTTCCCGCCACGTCGGTAAGCACGGCCTGGAAGGTCTCCGGCCGGACGCTGATGGTGCCGGGGTAGCGCATGTGCCCGGTGGGCGGATCGATGTCCCCCTCGGGCACCAGCTTCACGATGGGCGCGCAGAGGGCGTCCCCCAGCTCCCGTGCCAGCATGTCGCAGGCGCTCTGGAGCACGTAGTTGTGCTTGCCCGTGGCCACCCAGGGACCGTTGGGCTCGACGCCCCCGGTGGGGATGATGGCCGTGGTCTTCCCCTCCCGGAGAAGGTCGCGGACCTCCATCCAGGTGAGCTCCTCGATCCAGACGGAGTTGAGCGCCTCGATGGGCCGCTCCCGCGCCATGTCCTCCTGATACTGACGCTCCATCTCCTCCATGAAGCGCGCCCGTTCCTCGGGCGTCATCTCCTGTTGCTGCGCGGAGAGGGCACCCACGGAGAGGGTGAAGGCCGCCACGGTGGCGGTGAACAGGGCGGGAAGTCTCATGGAGCCTCGGAAGGGGTCGACGCTGGGGGAACGTCCACGGTCAATTCCCAAGGACTCCCCAGACGGTGCGAGTGTTGAGCGGCGATCATCGTCCTCGGAGCTCCCGGATCTGCCGGACGGCGGTATCGACCTTCATCTGCATGCCCACGTATCCGAGCTGGATGGAGGCCTGGGTGGGATCCCCCGACACGCCGCTCCCCTCGAAGCCACCCCTTGGGGCCAGCTCGCCGATGCGGATATGGTCGGAGTTCACGAAGAGGAGCTGGGAGGTGTCGATGACGCCGGCATGGCCCCCCTGGTCCTCCTCGGAGATGCCCTGCTCGCTGACGTAGTCGCGGAAGACGTTGGCGCCGTAGTAGTCTCCC
>CAKZOQ010000190.1 GCA_937136445.1 uncultured Gemmatimonadota bacterium | reverse complement strand
TCTTCCCGGAGCCGGTCATGCCGACGATCACGCCGTGGGTGGTGAGGTCCTCCCGATCCACCTGCATCCGGGTCTCGTCGGGGGTGTCGAGAAGTCGGCCGAGGTAGAGGCCGGTGTCATCCGCCATGGGTATCTCCCGGGGCCGTCGCCACGGCCACCACCAGGTGTACGAGGTTTGCCAGATCCCGGAGGTCCAGGACCTCGCCAGGGGAATGGCTGTACCGGCCCGGCCAGGAGAGCCCCTGGTTCGGAGCCCCCCAGAAGGTGAAGGTCGTGCCGTCGGTTCCGCCCTGGGTGAGGCCCATCTGCAGGGGGACCCCCGCCGCGTCGGCGATGTGACGTACCCGGGCCCGCTCTGCCGGTGGGGAGATGCTCGAGTTCTCCCCCGCCCGAAGCACCGGACCCTCGCCCAGCGGGGCGTAGGCAAAGTGGGGCGACTCCAGCGGCGTATCGGACGACACGAAGGTGTCCACCGAGTAGATGCGGCGCGCGGTGGCGCCGTAGCGCCTGGCCATGGCCCGGGCACCGATGAGTCCGCCCTCCTCGTGCACCGACCAGGTGAAGAGGGCCTTAGCCTGGAGCCGCTCCGGGTCCAGGCGGCGCAGCGCTTCGAGGAGGGCGATGGTGCCCGCTCGATCATCCAGCGCGCGGGCCACGTAGCGGGTCCGTCCCATCCGATTCCCCTCCTTCCAGCTCGTCACCGACTGCCCGGGTTCCACCCCCCGCTCGGCAAGCTCGGCACCGTCCATCCCGAACCAGACCCGCATGGGGCCGGGGGGGTGGCGGGTCTCCGGGTCGCTCCGGGTGAGGAAGACCCCGGGGAGAGGTGCGGGCGCCGACGCCTCCAGCGACTGGGCCTTCCACCTGGCCGAGGTGTCGGTGCCGTCGCCGGTGCGGCTGGTGGGCGCGCCAGGGGGATCGAAGTGCAGGAGCGCGGTCTGGCCTTCCCAGGCCGAGGACACGGCGCCGCCCTCGCGATCCAGCGTGACCACGCCGTCCGGCGCGATGGAGGCCACGCTGTAGCCCACCTCGTCCATGTGGGCCATGAACACCGTGGTGTCCCGGTCCGGCCCCACGGCCACCACCACGTTGCCCATGTCGTCCACCACGGCGGCCTCCCGAGCCCAGGCCGGCATCTGCTCCAGCAGCCCCCGGCGCACCGACCATTCATGGCTGGGCGTGGCGTAGCGCTCCACGAACCCGTCCAGCCGCTGGGCGAGGGACTCCAGCTCCTCGTCCATATGGCCGGTGCGGAAGGCAGCGGGGGCGGGGGCGCCCGTCCAGGTGAGGCGGCCGGGAAGCTCCACGCCGGCGGCCTCGGCGGCATCGGCGAGGAGCGCTCCGGCCTCCTCCACCGTAACCCGCTCCACATGGGAGCCGACGTCGGACACCGCCGGGACCAGCCAGCTCACCGAAGCGAGCCCGGCTACGGCCAGGGGATCGCCGGCCCGACCGAAGTCCTCCACCGGACGGGTGGTGCGGGCGCGGCGGGCCTGTCCAGGGGCCAGCACCACCAGCCGGTCCGGGGCGGGGTGCCGCGCGACGAAGCTCGTCAGGCCCACCCACCCGAAGACCTCCTGGGCGCTGAGCACGAAGACGGTCTCGCCGCTCCCGGCTCCTCCCGTCCGGGCGGCGTCCGCCAGGGTGGCCACCGCCGCGCACCCCACCCGCCGTCCGGCGTCGGGGCCGGCCACCGCCCCCTCCAGGGTCCAGGCCGGAAGGTGGCGGGCGATGGGATCCAGGAGGGTGACGCCCATCCCCCGGACCTCTTCGGCGGTCGAGGCCCCCACGTCGATCCAGAGGTCGTCGGCGGAGATGAGCGAGGTCTCGTCGCGGTGCTGGGCGGCGAAGTGCCCGTTGGCTCGGGCGGCGACGCCCACCAGCGGTCCGTCCGCCGTCAGCACACGGAGCGGCTGGGCCTCGTGGGCCTGATCCCAGAGGGCGTGGTCCGAGCCGCTCCCGATGCGGTGCACCCGGAGGTAGCCGTGGTCGGTGATCTGGGTGGCGGCGTACCCCGGCCGGTCCAGCGCGCAGGCGACGATGGTGCGGGGGCTCCCCGAACCCACCCGGGTCACCAGGTTGCCCCAGCGGTCGATGGTCCAGCCCTCCATCGCACCCGACCCCAGGAGGGGGGGGAGGAGCCGCGTCTCGTAGCCGGTGACCGCGTCCACCGTCACCCACGACGCCATCGCCGGGAGGTCCGAAGCGGTGGCCTGGCCCTCGAGGGGCGGAGACGACGCGAGAAAGGCCGACGCAAGGAGCACCAGGGCAGGGGACCCGAGGCATCGGAGGCGCCGTGCTCCAGAGTTGCGGGGGTTCCGGAAGATCTGAAGACGCATCATCATGGGCGTGAGGGGAACGTGGCTGCGAGCAACCTAGGACCCGGCACGATGGACCGAAACGACTTCCCGGTGACGCAGGGCTGGATTCTGACGGGGCTCATCGCGACGGCGTCCCTCTCCGGGCTCGCGCTGGACGATCTCTATCGCGATAACCTCCTGGTCCGGTCCGGGTGGTGGGGCAACGATCTCGTGACGGCTCTCCTCGCCGTGCCGCTCCTGGTGGGGGCGCTCCTCTTCGCCCGTGGCGGGTCCCTCCGCGGTGCCCTCGTTGTGGCCGGGCTGCAGGCCTACGCCCTCTACGGCTACGCCTTCTACCTCTTCGGGGCAGCCTTCAACCCACTCTTCCTCCTGTACGTCGGGGTGGTGGCGACGGCCACCGTCGGCCTCGTCGGCTCCCTCACCTCCCGCCACGTGCGGCGGACAGCCCCCCAGGTGCAGGTCCGTGCCCGAGACCGGCGGTGTGGATGGGTCGTCCTCGGCATCGCCTCGGTCCTTGGGCTCTTCTGGATCGTCATCTGGGTCGGATCCGCCGTCTCGGGTCGGGTCCCGGCGATGGTGACGGCCACCGGCCACCCCACCAACGTCGCCGGTGCCCTCGACCTCTGGATGGTGGTCACATTCGGTGTCTGGGGCGGGGGTTGGTTGGTGCGGGGGCGGGGGTGGGGCCTGCTGATCTCGGCGGTGTGGGCGGTGAAAGGCGCGGTGTACATGGTCGCCCTCTCTGCCGCCACCCTCTCCGCCTGGTGGGCCGGGGCCACCGGATCTCCGGTGGAGGTGGCGCTCTGGGCGCCCCTCGGGGTGGCGTGCACCGTCGTCGCGGGGATCCTTCTGGGTTCTCCGGAGCTCGCCCGGCCGCCTGCGGCCCTCGATCGCTCGCACGATCCCGCGGCGGTGGACGCAGCACCCCGCTAGATCCGCGCCTGCACCGTATAGAGCTGGTGGTAGCGCCCGCGCCGCCCGAGGAGCTCCTGGTGGCGACCGGACTCGGCGATGCGGCCGTCCTCGATGACCAGGATCAGATCGGCCCGCTGGATGGTCGAGAGACGGTGGGCGATGACGAAGGTGGTGCGGCCTTCGAGCAGCTCCTGCAGCGAGTCCTGGATGAGGGCCTCGGATTCGGTGTCCAGGCTCGACGTCGCCTCGTCCAGCACGAGCACGCGAGGGCGGGCGAGGATGGCCCGAGCGATGGTCACCCTCTGCCGCTGTCCCCCGGAGAGCTTGATGCCCCGCTCCCCGATGATGGTGTCGAGGCCGTCGGGGAAGCGGTCGGTGAACTCCAGCACATGGGCCCGCCGCGCGGCATCGCGGATCTCCGCGTCGGTGGCGTCCGCCCGGGCGAAGAGGAGGTTGTCCCGGATGGTGCCGTCGAAGAGGAAG
>CAKZOQ010000189.1 GCA_937136445.1 uncultured Gemmatimonadota bacterium | reverse complement strand
GGATGGGGTGGAGCGGGCTCCTGGCGGCGCGGTTCGTCCCGGTGGTGGCCTTCACTGCCCTGAACTGGGGCGCGGGCCTCACCGGTGTCCCGCGAGGCCGCTTTCTCTGGACCACCGCGCTGGGCATCCTTCCCGGTGCCATCCTCTTCACCACCTCCGGGGTGGGGCTCAGTCGCCTCTACGGGTGGTCGCCGGCGGTGGCCACCGGACTGGTGGCCGTGGTGGCCATGCTGCTCCTGATCTGGATCTGGCAGCGACGGAGCCAGGGCGTGGTCGTGCGGGAGGCGGACGGAGAGCCCCCGGCTAGCCGGCCTCCGGTGCGCCGCCAGGTTCCGTGAGCCGCCGCCGAGCCTCGTCCCGGGCCACGTCCATCCCCCGGGAGATGGCGGCTCCCCGAAAGCCTCGTCGACCCAGGTAGCCGTAGAGGCGCCGCCGGGCCTTCTGGTGGGCGTCCCGGTCGTCGCGCTCCACCAGCGCCCGGAGCAGATTGTCGGACTGACGCTCCACCCAGCGCTCCGCCACACGGGCGGCGAGGGTGCGGTCGTCGGCATCCGCCTCGTCCAGAACTTCGTCCACCACCGCTTCGGCGGTGGCGGCGGCGACTCCTTTGGCCCGGAGCTCGGAGTGGAGCTTCGCCCGGCCGCGGGGCTTGAGGCGGAGCCGGTCCCGGACGTGGGCGGCGGCCACCTCGGCGTCGTCCAGAAGACCCCGTTCCTCCAGGCGGTCCAGACAGCGATCCACCCGCGCCGTCCCGAAGTCCTTCTTCCGGAGCTTGCGGAAGAGCTCGGTGCGGGTACGGGCCCGATACGACAGCAGGTTCAGCGCGGCGTCGCGGACCCGGACGTCGGCGTCGGCGGCCAGGAGCTTCCGGCGCAGCGCGGGCCCGAGGAGGTCGCCCACGCCGAGCTTCAGCCGCTCCACGGCCTCCAGGGCGACGGTGAGGAGGGCAGGGGAGGCGTCGTCCGAGGCGTCCTCCTCCGCCAGCGGGTCCGGCGGGTCCAGGTGCACGCGAACCTTGAGCCCCTTGGGTCCCCGGGGCTCGAGGCGGGTGATCTCCTGCTCAGGCACCGCGCTGGACATACCAGCGATCCTCCCGAAGGTCGTGGTAGAGGGTGACGGCCCGGCCGTCGTCCAGGACCACCGCACGGTAGTCCCGGGCGATGGGGACCCGCCACCACTCGTCGTCGATGCGCCACCGCTCCCGAACGGCCTTCACCTGCCGGGCCGGACGCCCGGGGAGGCGCACGAAGAGAAGCTCACCGTCGTCGTCGGTGCGAACCTCCGCGGGGCGAGGGCGGGCCAGCGGTCGGACCTTGGGAGGGCGGCTCACGACGGATCGAAGCTCATGAGGGCATGACGGCGTTCGGGGATGCGGGACCAGGGATCGATCTCCACCACACGATACAGCGGAGAATGACCTAGACGTAACTTGAGCTCACGCACAGCATCCTTAAGGGAGACAGGAACTTGTCCGTCTTCAAGAGGACTGGATTCGACGTCCCTGCCGGCGGCCGTGCTCCGGTCGAAGAGGTTCGCCTGGGCGGAGGCGGCGCCGAAGCGGGTGAACTCCAGGAAGAGGGCGTCCACCGCTCGGGGCGGGGGGCTCAGCTCCATGCGGGAGCGGAGGGCGAAGACCAGGCGCTCGGCCTGGCCGGTGGGCTCCCGGAAGGTGGTCTCCACCCGCCACGAGCCTCCGCCCTCGAGTTGGGCACCGAGGCGGGCCTGGGCGATGCTCCGGCCGCGACGGACCCGTCGACCCAGCCCCCGCTTCACCATCCGCTCCAAGGCGGCGTGGAGGGCGCCCATCATGCCCACCGGATCCGGGAACTCCTGGGTGACCCGGATGGGGCGCGGTCGGTGCCAGGGGCGTACCGGATCGATGCGCTCGGCCCGGGCCCAGGCCAGGGCGTCCCGGCCCTCGGCACCGAACTGCGCCACCAGCGAGGGCTCGGGGAAGCGGCGCAGCGCCTCCAGCGAGCCGATGTCCAGCCGCTCCATGCGCTGGACCATGAGGGGGTCCACCGGGAGGACGCCCACGGGGCAGGGGGCCAGGAAGTCGGCGAGCTCCTCTTCGGCGACGACCACCGGCGTGCCGGGGCCGGCGGCGGTGGCGGCGACCCAGGCACCAAACTTCCCCGGGGCCATCCCGGCGCGGGTGGAGGCCACCAGCGGTGCGGGGAAGACCCGGAAGAGGGTCCGGAGGGCGATGCGGGCCTGGCGGTCCGGCGGCCCGAAGAGCCGCTCCAGCCCGTCCATCCCCAGGAAGACCCGCCCCCGGCCGGCGGGCTCCACCACCGGCGTGAGCTCGGAGAGGGCCTCGAGCATGGCGTCGTTGGCAGCATCGTAGTGGGCGGGATCCGGCTCCAGGAGGGTGAGGGAGGGGCAGAGGGAGACGGCCTGGGAGACGAGCTGGCCCGGGCGCACCCCGGCCTCCCAGGCCCGCTCCGAGACTTGGCGCACCGTGCGCCGGGTGCGCTCCCCGGCGGCGAGGAGCGCCACCGAGGTGCGGTCCAGCTCCGGCGAGCGCACCAGCTCCAGGCGCAGCTCGAAGGTGGGGAGCCAG
>CAKZOQ010000188.1 GCA_937136445.1 uncultured Gemmatimonadota bacterium | reverse complement strand
ATCTTCATCGCCATCTACGCCACCGCCACCGCGCTGGCCATCCCGGGCTCGGTGCTGACGCTGGCCGGAGGGGCGCTCTTCGGCGTCTTCTGGGGGACGGTCTACAATTCCATCGCGGCGAACCTGGGGGCCAACGCGGCCTTCGGGGTGGCACGACTCCTGGGGCGGGACGGGGTGCGTACCCTGGCCGGGGACCGACTGGACGCCCTGGATCGAGCCACCGAGGAGCATGGCTTTCGCGGGCTCCTGACCCTCCGCCTCATCCCTGCCGTTCCCTTCAACGCCCTCAACTTCGGCGCCGGCCTCACGGCCATCCCCTGGCCGACCTACGCGCTGTCCACCCTGGTGGGCATCTTCCCGGGTACGCTGGTGTATACGATGTTCGCCGACGCGCTGCTGGCCGGCTCCCGTGAAGCCTCCCGCGAGGCCCTGCTCCGGGTGCTGGTGTCGGGACTTCTGCTGGTGGCGCTGAGCTTCCTCCCCACCCTGGCAAAGAAGCTGGGGTTCCGCCTTCCCGGATCCGAGGACGAACGCTGATGAGCCCCGCATTCGCCCGAGCCCCCTTCGTCGCCGGACTTCTCCTGGCGAGCCTGGGAGCCGTCCTCTGGGCAGGGGCCCCTGCCGCCGCCCAGGAGCTTCCGGACCACGCCCCCTTCTCCCGGGTGTTGGAGCCCGTGGTGGATCCGCCCCTGGTGGACTACGCCCGACTCCAGGAAGACAGGGAGGCCCTGGACGGCTACCTGGAGACGCTGGCATCGACACCGCTGGCCGCGGTGGAAGGCGCCTCCCGGGAGGTCCAGCTCGCCTTCTGGATCAACGCCTACAACGCCTGCATGCTCCGCTTGGTGGTGGACCACTACCCCATCGAGACCCAGGGAGGGTTCTTCGACCGCATCCGAAACGCGGTGACGGACCGGCCCGACAACTCGGTCTGGCAGATCGACGACGTGTTCACCCGGGACCACTGCCAGGTGGCCGGGGCCCCTCGCTCCCAGGACGAGATCGAACACGAGATCATCCGGCCCATGGGAGAGCCTCGCATCCACTTCGCCGTGAACTGCGCCGCCCAGAGCTGCCCCCCGCTGCGCGTCGAGGCCTATACCGCCACGGAGCTCGAGGCTCAGCTCGACGACCAGGTCCGGGACTTCGTGGCGAATCCGGCGCACTTCGAGGTGGAGGACGGCTCCCCGCCGGTGCTGCGCCTCAACAAGGTCCTGGACTGGTACGGCGAGGATTTCGGCGGCGCCGAGGGCCTCAAGGCCTTCTTCGAACCGTACCTCGACGGGGAGCGGCGCGCCCTGGTGGCCGAGCCGGAGACCCGGGTGCGCTTCTTCGAGTACGACTGGACGCTCAACGACACGGGATCCTGATTCCGGCGTGAACGGCCGTGAGCTCTCGGTGGTGGTACCCACCCTGGACGAGGCCGAAACGCTTCCCCGGCTCCTCAAGGACCTGGCGGCCCTCGGCCCCGGCGTGGAGATCGTGGTCTGCGACGGCGGCTCGCGAGACGGCACCCGGGCCCGGGCCGAGGCTGGAGGCGCCCGGGTGGTCACCGGGCCGCGGGGACGAGGGAGTCAGCTCCGGGCAGGCGCCGAGGCAGCCGGTGGATCCTGGCTCTTCTTCTTGCACGCCGACACTCACCTCCCTCCCGCCGCAGCCGCCGCCCTTCAGGACTTCCTCGCGTCCGCGGGCCCGCACGACGCCGCCGCCTTCCGCTTTCGCCTGGCCGTCGACGGGTGGCGGGCTCGTCTGCAGGAGGCGGGTCAGCGCCTCCGGCAGCGGCTCACCGGCCTGGTCTACGGCGACCAGGGACTCGTCCTCTCCCGGCATCTGTACGAGGCGGTGGGAGGCTACCCCGACTGGCCCCTCATGGAGGACGTCGAGCTGGTGGACCGGATCCGCACCCACGGCCGGCTGCACGTGCTGGAGGCGGCGCTCCCCACCAGTCCGCGGCGATACCGGGAGGAGGGGCGGGGTCGGGCCGTCCTCCGGAACCTCGCCCTGATCCTCCTCTTCCGCCTCGGCGTGTCGCCCCGCCGGCTCCTTCGATGGTATCCGACGGACTCCGACGCCGAGCGCGACCCCGTCCGTAACTCCCGCGATGGAGAGCCGGGATGGTCCCCGGGGGCGGAGGAGGAGGATCGGGTTCTCCTGGTCTTCGCCAAGGCCCCTCGCCCGGGACGGGTGAAGACCCGCCTCGCCGCCGACATCGGCGACGACCGAGCCACCCGGATCTACCGCCGGCTGGGGTCCTCCGTCGTGGAGGCGGTGCGCCGAGGAGCCTGGCGGACCCGGGTCTGCTACGCGCCGGCGAACGCCGAGGCGGAGCTGCGACGGTGGTTGGGGGAGGAGGGCCTGGAGTTCCGTCCGCAGGACCCGGGCGACCTGGGCCACCGGATGGAGCGGGCCATGCGGGAGGCCTTCCAGGAGGGGGCCGACCGGGTCTGCATCGTCGGCACCGATGCCCCGGGTGTGGACGGGAGCGTGGTGGAGCGAGCCTTCGCGGCACTGGAGACGCCGGAGACGGCGGTGGTGGGCCCCGCCCGGGACGGAGGCTACTACCTGTTGGCCCTCCGCCGCCCCTGTCCACGGCTCTTCCACGGCATCCCGTGGAGCACCTCGGAGGTGCTGCCCCGGACGCTGGAGCGGATCACCGAGGCGGGCCTCCAGACCCGGCTCCTGGCCGAGCGGACGGACGTGGATCGGGTGCAGGACCTCCCCCCGGAGTTGGCGCGTCTCTGAAGCGAAGAGCCGTGGGGGGTCTCTTGCGCCCGCACCGGTCCGACCTCGAATCTTTGCGGGAGCGTGTACCCCTTCCGACAGGTCCACTCCCCGTGACCCCACGCCGCCTGCGTCTCGACCGACTCGATCATGAAGCGGCTCCGGACGGCCGCTGCCTCCTCACGGCGCACCTCAGTACGGACGACCGTGCGGTGGAGGCGGCGACGGACGGCGTGGAGACCCACCAGGGTCGACTCCGCGCCACGGCCGAGGCGGCGCTCCGGGCCGCCTCCCTCGCCGTGCCCGACGGGCCGGACCTTCAGCTCGTCGGCGTGAAGGGCATCCGAGCGTTCGACGGCTGGGTCGTGATCACCCGGGTGAACGCCGTGGAGGACGGCACCTCCTACCGCCTTCTCGGCGCCTCCTCCGCCGAGCACGAGGACGACCTCCTCTACGCCACGGCCCAGGCTGCCCTGGACGCCACCAACCGGCTTCTGCAGCGGCACCTGGAGGACTGACCCTCCTCCTGGACCCGGCCCGGGACACCCCGCAGCCCCCAACGAGACGAGGCCCGCCCGGCAATCGCCGGACGGGCCTCGCTTCGTTCCGCTGCGAAGGTCGGCTGCTACTGACCCCGCGTGATGTTGAGGCCGAACTGGTACTCGTGCCAGATGCCCGGGCGGACCGGAACGAACACCGACTCGAAGGGACGGTCGGCGTTCCGCATGGCGAAGAGGGGCACACCCTCGTACTCGCCCACCCGCATGATGGAGCCACAATCCAGGCTCTGCGGGCTATCCGTCTTGCCGTACTCCCGATCCTCGAAGGTGAGAGAGGACTCGTCGTCCTCGTACCAGGAGGCACCGGCGGCGTACGTGCCGGCGAAGACCACACCCGGACGGAGGTCCGCGATGGACTCCCGACGCGGCCCGACCAGCGTGTCGCCCTGGGCGGTGATGCGGATCTCCACCGCTTCACCCGTGGCGATGCAGACCGAACCCGGCGTGCCGTCCGGCATGGCCTCGGGCACCTCGCGGGTGATGCGGACCGTATCCGGCGGCGGCGCCGGAAGCTGCACGGTCTCGGGCTCCGGACGCTCCATGAGGCTCGGCGCACAGAGACCGCCCTGGGTGGGGCAGAAGGCGACCGAACCGAGGACGCCGAACTTCCTGCTGCGGTACTGGCTGTAGTAGCCAGCGGCGGGCTCCCCGTGGTTCATCCCCAGCATGTGGGCGCCGACGCGGAAGCCGTTCACATCCACCTGGGCACCGAGGTTCACGTCGAACCCGTTGTAGTCACCCATGAGGTGGAGGAGGGCGTTGTCGGAGAGACCCACCGAGATGGTGGAGCCGAAGAACCAACCGTTGGAGCTGGCGAAGTTGTAGAACGAGAGATCCTCCCCGTCCTGGAACATGCCGGTTCCGTACCCCAGGCTCGCCGAGAAGTCGTGCTCGGGAAGGAAGTCCTGCTCGAACCCTCGGAATTGAGCCGTCGCCACGGCGTAGCCGCTGAGCTCGGTGTTGACGTCGTCCAACCCCCCCGTGTACTCGGAGCGGATGCGACGGTCCGGGAAGCCCAGGCGACCGGGCTGAAGCTCGGTAGCCGTACCGAAGTCCGGAGCCTGCACGTAGCGACCTCCGACCGCGAGACCCAGCCCCTGGTTGGTAGGCCGGAGAATCGCGATGCGACCGAAGGCGCCGAGCATGCTGCCGCCCGCGTTGTCGTCATTGAAGGACTGGAGAGTCGCTCCGACCTCGGCCCGATCGAACAGACCGACGGAGACAGACGCATCCTGATAGAACTCATCCACGCCAGGACCGAACCCAGTGGGCGTACCCGATCCATCCACCTGGAGCGACCGCGGGATATCTACGAAGAATCCCGAGTAGGTGCCCGTGATGGCGAGATGAGGCAAGACGCTCGCGACCGGGATATCCAGGATGCCCGAACCGTAGCGTTGCGTCGAGGGCATGGTGGTGGTCTGGCCGTGGAGACCTGGAACCATCGTCGCAGCGACTACCGTCGCGGCGAGGAGAGCTCCAAAGCGGCTCCGTACCGTGTTCATATCAGTCTGCCTCCTTGTCAAGGAACCGACGTCGGACAGTCCGTCTTCCGACATCGACTTGGGTATTCGAATCGAATGTATGGACGACGCTAGAATTGTGCCATGATTGCGGGTGCCCGTCCAGAGTCCCGAACAGAGCCGGAAGTCGGCGTCATACTTGGCCTTCCAGCATGGTAGCCCACCCGCCGTGACGAGTGGACCCTGCCCACGGCCAAAAGTTTCGGGCGCAGGAGGGGGATAATCCGTTGAAAATCCACGACTCCCACGGATTTCCGAGGGCCTCGCTCACTCTCCGAGGCGATCCGAAAGGCGCCCGATTCGCCGGGCCAGGAGGAAGATCCATCCCATGATCAGCAGCCAGGCCAGCGCGTAGGCCGCGAAGAGGTACCCGTACGGCCGCAGGTTCTGGGCGCCCAACGACCCGGCCTGCAGCGCCGCAACCGGAGCTGGAAGGATGGCCCAGAGGAGGGCGACCAGGAGGATGGATCGTCGTAGCATGGCGGCCAAGGAGGTGGGGGGAGGAGTCATGCCCGGGCTTCGCGAAGGTCCGCCTCGAAGCGCGCCTCGGCGCTCCCCACGGCGTAGCGGAGCATGAAGACCCCCAGGAACAAGAGGGTGAAGGACCCGAACCCGACGCCCAGGGTGAGGAGCATGTCGGGATCCAGCGACGGACCCTCGGGCTTCAGCACCACCGGCTCCGGGTGCAGGGAGCGGAACCAGATCACACTCAGGTGGATGAGCGGGATGTCCAGGGCTCCCACGATGCCCACGACCGCCGCAAAGCGCTTCCCGCGCTCTGGATTGTCGGTGGACGAGCGCACCATGAAGTAGCCCAGGTAGATGAACCAGAGAAGCAGGGTGAGGGTCAGGCGAGGCTCCCAGGTCCAGAAGGTGCCCCAGGCGATCTTCCCCCAGAGGGGACCGGTAACCAGCACCACCGTCGTGAAGACCATCCCCCCTTCTGCCGCCGCCACCGCCGCCCGATCGAGCTTGTCGTCGCCGAGCCAGAGGTAGACGGCGCTGCAGAGGGCGACGATACCGAAGGCGAAGAAGGCGACCCACGCCGCCGGCACGTGGATGTAGAAGACCCGCTGGATGATCCCCATGGACGCCTCCGTCGGCACCCAGAAGAAGACCATCCAGTGGAGCATCACGACCCCGGCGACGCCGAGACCGGCGAGACCCAGGGCAGACACACGGAATCCCTTCGAGGGCATCGAACTATTCCTCCACGACGAAACGGAAGAGCCCCGCCCCGGCGGCCACGGCCACCAGCGCGAAGGCCCCGAGCATGCGCAGGTTCCCGGCGACCTCGTCTACCGGACGGCCCGCCAGGAGGCGTGTGGTGGCGGAGACGCCAAAGACCACCATCGGCACCAGGAGGGGGAAGACGAGGATGGGCAGGAGC
>CAKZOQ010000187.1 GCA_937136445.1 uncultured Gemmatimonadota bacterium | reverse complement strand
CCGGTGCGCTGGAGGGTCTCCAGCTTGAGGAAGATCTCGCACCCGTGCAGGTCGCTCAGGGGCCCGGAGGGCACCGTGGGCGTCCGCACCACCTCGCCGTGGAGGGTCTCTGCGGCGGCGCGGACGTCGGCGAGGGTGAGGCTCATGGCGGCGAGCCGATGGGGCCCGCTAAATCCACCCCTTCCCGCGGAAGTCCTTGATGGCGCTGGCCCACTGATCCATCTCGGCGGGGGTGCCGAAGGAGAGACGGTTCCAGTCCATCATGGGCGGGAAGTCCCGACCCACCAGGAGCCCCCGCTCCGCCATGCGGTCGCGGTAGGTGCTCAGCTCCCCGTTCACCCGGTGCATGATGAAGTTGGTCTCGCTGGGGAGGTACTCCAGCCCCAGCTCGTCCAGCGTGGTGTGGACGATCTCCTTGGATTCGGCGTTCACCGCCACGCTCCGCTCGATGAGGCCGGCATCCTTCAGGGACGCTGTCGCGGCCGCGTTCGCCGGGATGTTGGGGTTGTTCTGGCAGACGAAGTCGTCCAGCCGTCGGATGGCAGAGGGGTGCGCCACGGCGTAGCCCAGCCGCAGCCCCGCCATCCCGTAGATCTTGGAGAAGGTCCGGGCGACGATGACGTTGGGCTTGTCCTCGATCCAGCGGATGGCCGACCAGTAGTCCGGGTGATCGGCATACTCGTAGTAGGCCTCGTCCACCAGGAACATGACCGTCTCCGGAGCATCCTCGATCCAGGCGTCCACCTCGGCGGACGGGGTGAGGGTCCCGGTGGGGTTGTTCGGGTTGCAGAGGTAGATCACCGACGGCCGGTTGCCCATGTCGTGCACGGTCTGGCGCATCCGGGCCAGATCGTGGGCGTGATCCGGCGTCAGGGGGACCTTGATGAGGTCGTAGGAGAGGGGGCTCTGGTAGTCGAGCACGTCCTCGAAGGTGGGCTCTGCCACCACCAGCGGCACGGCGGGCCCGCTCCAGGCGTGGACCGCCATCCGCAGGATCTCGGTGGAGCCGGCACCCAGGGTGACGTTCTCCCGCTTCACGCCGAGGTGCTCGGTGAGGGCCTCGTAGAGGGGACCGGAAAAGCTGAAAGGGTACCGATTGGCGTTCACCAGCGACTCGATGACCGCCTCCCGGGCCGCCGGCGAGAGCCCCAGGGGGTTCTCGTTGGAGCTCAGACGGATGGCGTCGTTGACGGAGGTGCGACCGCGGCCGAGCCCGTTCCGTGGCGAGAGCAGGGGGGCCAGCGCGCTTCCGGCGCCCGTGACGCCGGCGAGGCCGGCAGCCATACCCGTAGTGACGAAGCCGCGACGATCCATCCTTCCTCCTGCGCTCGTGGGTGTTCCGGCCGAAACCGCGTCCGCCCCGATCAGGGATGGACGCATCGGGGCAAGATAGGTCGCGCCGTCCCCCGCCGCTATGAGGCCTGGCCCGGCCGGGTCGCCTGCGGGAGGCCGCTCCGACCTGTCAGGCCGCCTGGGCCTGGGGCTTCGTCTCGTCGCCTTCGATGCCCACCAGCGTCTCGCCCTCGGTCTTGGCGATGAAGGAGCAGCAGGTGAGATCGCCGGTGACGTTCACCGACGTGCGGAGCATGTCCAGGATCCGATCCACGCCCAGGATGAGCGCGATGCCCGCCTGCACCTGTCCCTGCAGCCCCACCGAGTTGAGGACGATGATGAGGGTGATGATGCCGGCGCTGGGCACGCCTGCGGCACCGATGGAGGCCAGGGTGGCGGTCATGACGATGATGAGCTGGTCCGCCAGATCCAGCGGGATCCCGTAGATCTGGGCGATGAACATCACAGCCACCGCCTGATAGAGCGCCGTGCCGTCCATGTTCATGGTGGCGCCGAGGGGAAGCACGAAGGACGCCACCTCGTTGGAGGCGCCGAGCTCCTCTTCCGCCGTCTCGATGGTGAGGGGGAGGGTCGCGTTGGACGACGAGGTGGAGAAGGCGAAGAGGGGCACTGCGGCGATCTTCTTGTAGAATCGCGCCGGATTCACCCGTACCAGGAAGCGGAGGATGAGCCCGTAGGTGCCGAAGGCGTGCAGCAGGAGCCCCGCGGCCACGGCCACCGTGTAGATGAGCAAGCTCTGCAACAGGTCGAAGCCGAAGTTGCCGATGACCGCCGCGATGAGCACGAAGACGGCGTAGGGCGCCAACTCCATGATCCAGTTGATGAGGACCATGGAGACGTCGTTCACGCCGTGGAAGAAGTTGAGGACGGCGTCCCGGCGGTCCTTCTGGATGACGGTGAGGGCCGCCCCGAAGCAGATGGTGAAGAAGATGAGCGGGAGGAGGTCCATGTTCGCCGCCGCCTGCACCGGATTCCGGGGGATGACGGCCAGAAGGGTCTCCACCCAGCTCGGGGCCTGGGCCGCCATGTCCATGGAGGCCTGCGCTTCGCCCCCGTAGCGGGCGGCCAACTCGTCCCGGGTGATCTCGGACACCCCGGAGCCCGGCTCGACGAAGTTGGAGATCGCCAGGCCGATGCTCACGGCCACGGCGGTGGTGCACATGTAGAAGAGGAGCGTCTTCCCCCCGATGCGCCCCAGCTTGCTCAGGTCGCCCAAAGAGGCCGTCCCCACCAGCAGACTCGCCACCACCAGCGGCACCACGATCATCGTGATGAGGTTGATGAAGGCCGTACCGAGAGGCTCCAGTGCGCCCAGGAAGTTCTGGAAGCCGGTGATGCCCGAGAGGTTCGCCACGGCACCGACGACGGCGCCGGCGATCAGGCCGATGAGGATCTTGGTGTAGAGCTGCATGCGGAGGTCTTCCCGGAAGGGAGCAGTAGGGCGACAGACCACCGATGATAGAAAGGGGGCCGACGAGGCGGCAAGACGCCCGCAGCCCCGCCTGGGCTCAGAAGCTCAGGACCAGCGCCAGGCGGAAGAAGTAGTCCAGCTCCTCCAGAGGGGCCTCCACCCTCGTGTCGGTGGGGACGCCACCCGGGGTGAAGAGCGGCACCTCGGTGAGGGCCGGCAGGTTGCGCCACTGGAGCTCGAGGCTGGGCTTGAGGGCGATGGCGTCGTTGATGTCCACCGTGATGGAGTTGATGAACTCCGCCCGCTGGTCGTCGGTGT
>CAKZOQ010000186.1 GCA_937136445.1 uncultured Gemmatimonadota bacterium | reverse complement strand
ATGGTGGCGAGGAGGGCCTTGTACTGGGGCTTGGGAAGCCGGGCCTTCATCTCACTCAGACCGAAGAGGTTCTCGC
The DNA here is from genome assembly GCA_937136445.1 of uncultured Gemmatimonadota bacterium. Taxonomy (GTDB): domain Bacteria; phylum Gemmatimonadota; class Gemmatimonadetes; order Longimicrobiales; family Gaopeijiaceae; genus JAJCZZ01. Next base: position 3,006 of record CAKZOQ010000186.1, on the reverse strand, counting down.
CGAAGACAGCCTCCAGGTCCACACGATCCTTGGCGCCGTTCTCGGTGCTCGAGGTGTAGCGTGCGGCGGCGAGGGTGTCGAAGCGGGGTGCAGCTCGGCTCATGGATCCTCCGGGGGGTCACAGACAGGACTCGGTCGAACGAGGTGGAGTCTGGAAGCTCGACAGGGCCCCGACAGTCCTCAAGAGGACCGGCCCGGCTAATTGCATTATCATTCTTTTGTTACCCAACGAGACCGACGTCTGCTCCCGAGGACGGCATGGAGTTTCTGGGACGCCAGCGAGAGCTCGGTACCCTTCGCACCCAGTACGATTCGCCCCGTCCGGTGCGGATTCGGGTGACCGGCCCGCCGGGCGTCGGCAAGACGGCGCTCCTGGCCCGGTCCCTCCAGGGCCTGCCCCACCTGCACCTCACCTGCCCACCCCTCCCCGACCCCGACATCCGGAGCGAACTCCATCGGCTCATCCGAGGGACCGGACCGGAGGGAGGCGACGGCGAGGTCGAGGGCACCCGCCCGGGCCTCCCGGATCCGGTGCCCACCTGGCGCGGCCTGATCCGCACCCTCCGGCGCCGCGTGGCCCGACAGGACCGGGCCTGGGTCCTGGTCCTGGACGACGCGCACCGCCTCACCGAGGCCCGCTCCGCCGTGGAGGAGGCGCTGGGGGACGGAGATGCCCCCGGCCCGCCCCTTCACCTGGTGCTTGCCGGACGGAGGCCCGGGCTGCCGAAGGTAGGCCCGGTGGAGGCCGCGAAGCCCGACGCCGAGGATCCCATGCCCCCGCTGGAGCTGGCCCTGGGCCCCCTCCCCTTCCGCGCCGTGCAGCACCGTCTCCCTGGCCGAGAGCCCGAGGAACGGCTCCGGGCCTACGGGATCTTCGGCGGGTGGCCGGCCCACATCGCCGCCACCGATGCCCGGATGACCCCCATCACAGCCCTGCGCCGGACCCTGTTGGACCCCGACGCCCCCTTGGCCCACCGGGGCCTGGCCCTCCTGGAGCGGGCCCTGCAGACCCCGGCCCGGTACGCCGCCCTCCTCAAGGTACTGAGCCGAGGGGAGGCCGGGTGGGGGGACCTCCACGCCGGCGTGCGGGACCTGACGTCCAGCGGGCAGGTCGCTCCGTACGTAGCGCGCCTGGAGGCCATGGGATGGGTGGAGGTGCGGCGCTCCCTGGACGCCGAACCCCGGAGCCGAAGCCGCCGCTACCGGATCCTGGATCCCTTCCTGGCCTTCTGGTTCCGCTTCGTCCTCCCTCGCCTGGCACGTCTGGGCCAGGTGGACGGGGAGGCGCTCCTGGAGGAGATCCTCCCGGAGCTGGACGATCACATGGACCATGTCTTCCCCGCCGTGGGGCGCCAGTTCATGGAGCACGACGTGATGGAGTTCCTGGCGGCGAACGCCCGGGCGTGCGGGAGTCTGTGGGGGGACGGCTACGAGATGCCGGTGGCGGGCATCCTGGCCACCGGCGTCCCCTTCTACGGCTCCACGCACTGGAGCGAGTCCCCTCGGACCGCCTTCCTCCGCCGGCTGGACGAGGGCATCCGGGAGACGAGGTACGGCTTCGGCCGGGAGCTCCGCCTGCGTGTGCTGGTGGCTCGCGCCCCCTTTCCCCGGGAGCTGGAGCGGGCCGCCGCCTCCCGGCAGGACACCCTCCTGGTGGGGCCCCGGGAACTGGCTGGAGAGGCGTAGGAACCGGAGGGCGTCCCACCCTCGGAGGGTCCGTGGTGGGCTCCTCCCATCCCTGGGGCTGGTCCTCCTCACGCACCCTCGTCCCGACGTCTTCAACGGGGACGACTTCGACCTGGGCCGGGGAAGATGGCGAGAGAGGCTCCGGGCGGTGGTGCGGCTCCTCGACGCACGGGACGGAACCGAAGCGGGCGCTGGAGGCGCTGGGGCGGTATGCCGCCGAAGAGGTCGCGGAGCAGCTCCGCCGAGGCCGGGAGAAGGCGCGAGATTGAGGCAGGCCCCGGAACCTATCGGTACAGGTCTGTGTTGGAGTGCCACGTAAGCTGCTCCCTACTTCCCCTTCCACCCGACCTGCGAGGTCTCCACCCCATGGCCACCTCCCGCCTGGTTCCCGGCCTTCTCGCCACCCTCCTTCTCGTCGTCGCCTCCTCCCCCGACCTCCACGCTCAGACCACCTTCGGCGTCCGGGGGGGCGTCACCGTCTCCAGCCTCGACGGCGACCTGGGGCAGACCTTCGAAAAGAGCAACCGCACGGGGTTCGCCGGCGGCGTCTTCCTGGATTTCGGCGGGTCGAACCCGCTGGGCCTGCAGATCGGCGCCGAGTACATCCAGCGGGGCGTCGAATTCGACACCGGCTTCGAGGACTTCTCCCTCAACTACCTGGAGATCCCGGCGGTGGTGAAGCTGGGCGTTCCGCTGGGCGGCCTCAAGCCGAGCCTTCTCGGTGGTGCGGCCCTGGGCTTCCAGACGAGCTGCGAGAACGGGCCGGGCTTCGACTGTGACGAGGAGATCACCTCCACGGAGTTTGCGGGACTCCTCGGCGCCGATGTCGCCTTCTATCTGGGAGGCCTCACCCTCTTCGTGGATGGCCGGTACCACTTCGGCCTCAACGACATCTCCGACGCGGCGGACTTCGACGAGCTCAAGAACCGGGCCTGGACCTTCCAGGGAGGGATCGGCTTCCCGCTGGGGGGCTGAGGCAGACATCTACACACCGACGCCCCGTCCGGTGAAATCCGGACGGGGCGATGGGGCGGGAGGTCGACCCTCCACGGAACGTCAGGCCTGGATGAACGGCCCGGCGATGGCCAGGACCTCGTCCATGGTGAGGGGCTCGTCCCAAGCCTCGGTGATCCCCGTGGTCCCCACGTCGGTGACGTCGGCCACCTGGACCCCCAGATGGGACGCGCGGTCCTCGCCAGCATAGACCGCAGCGACGGCGTCCGGGGCATCGGGCTGCACGCCGGGGATCCAGCCCTGGCTCCCGTTCAGGCTCCGGACCCGGGCCGCGTGACGCGCCTCCACCGAATGGATGGTGAGGGC
>CAKZOQ010000185.1 GCA_937136445.1 uncultured Gemmatimonadota bacterium | reverse complement strand
TCCGGGACCCCGGCGCAGTTCACCACCAGGAAGGGCCCGTCCGCGCGCCGGCTCGCCTGATGCAGGGTCCTGGCCGCCAAGGACTTCCCCGTGCCCGTCTCCCCCAGGAGAAGCACTGGGACCTCGACGGCGGCGGCCGCGGCAAGAAACCCGCGAAGCGCCTCCATGGCAGGGCTCGGACCCAGGAGCGGAGGGACGGGGGTGGGGGAGGACGACATGTCCCAACATCCCCTCGCCCAGCGGGCCGACCCATGGTGGAATCGGCCAGGCCGGCGGGCCGTCCTGGTGGGGGCTACCGGTGACGGACGGTGACCCGGCCGCGGCTCGGGTCGTCCGAGGAGAGCGCGCACGTCACGTGGTCCCCCTCGAGGACCCGGGTGTAGCTCTGCCGCATTTTCCCCGAGAGGTACGCCAGGATCTCGTGCCCGTTCTCCAGCTCCACCCGATAGGTGGCGTTGGGAAGGACCTCAGCGACAGTCCCCTCCAGCTCGATGGCTTCCTTCGACACGCGTGGATCGCCCCCTCCTGGGGTTCGACGGTCGAGGGTACGGTAACCGCCGAAAACGTCCGCAGGCAACGTCCTGTGGCGCACACGTGCGTCGGGATAGAGAGGGCCGGGCCTGGAGAGAGGCCCGGCAGGCTCAGAAGCGGAAGCGGTAGCTGAGCTTCACGAAGAGGCCGTCGGCAACCGGTCGGACGTCCTGGAACCGGAAGGCGCGGGTGTCCTCCATCTCCCGGGTGTAGCCCACGTAGAAGACCGTTCCCGGGGACGGCTCGTAGGTGACCAGCGCCTCGAAATGGACGTCGTGGTTGTCCGAGCGTTCGCTCAACTCGCAGTCCTCGCCGTCGCACTCCACCAGGGGCAGCCCCGTCACCGGGTCCCGCAGGGCAGCGCGTTCCTGACTGGCGTACTCGAAGATGGTCCGAGCGAAGAGGGCCCGGGAGAACTGGTACTGCGCCCGGATCCGCGGGATGGTCGCCGTGGAGTACTCGGTGCCGTCTTCCAGGGAAAGGGTAGAGTGCCTCAATCCCAGCTCGGTCTGGAACGAGCGGGTCAGGTAGAGGTTGACGCTCCCGTCCACTTCGAACTCACTCGCAGGCTCAACCGCGACCCCCTGCTCACCCCCGAAGACCGGCGTCTCGCGGAAGGACACCCGGGCGTTCCCCCGCACCCGCTCCCAACTGTTGGCCCAGAACCCGATGCTGGTGGACCCCAGATTCTCGAAGGGACCCTGGTCCGGCCGGAAGGGGACGAGTCCGTCGCCGGCGGCGGTGAACAGGTCCTGGTAGTCGTCGCCCCCGAAGGAGTAGTAGGTGCGTTGGTGGTTCCCCCAGAGGGTGAAGTTGTTGCGGAAGCTGATCCGACTCCCGACCTGCACCTGGGCCTCCTCCACCCCTCGCCCCGCCCAGAAGTCCTGATGGTCCCAGAAGGTCCGGAACTCCACCTGGGGGAAGCTCACCGACTCGATGAGGGCCCCCTGCTGCCCATACCAGTTCCACTCGGAGCGTCCCTGGAGCTGGGTGTCGCCCACCCGCCGGAAGAACCCGCTCTGGGCATCGAAGGCCGAGTCCGTGTCCTCGAACTCCACGTTGAAGGAGAAGGACCGACCGGAGCGCTCGAAGCGCGCGTTCAGCAGCTCCCCGCCCTGGGTCGTGGCCACCTCGGGATCCGCCGTCCGGCTCGCCGCACCCATGAGGGTGAGGGTGTAGCGCCCCCCGAGCACGAAGCGGGCGTCGGCTCCCAGAACCCGATTGAACTGCTCCGAATCCACCGTTCGGTCGGTGTAGACCGCTCCGACGGTGGACGAAGCTCCCACGTCCTTCCGGACCCGCATGAGGTTCACCAGCGTGGTGGGGGCGTCGTCCTCCAGTCCCTCGTCCACGGCACCGATGTAGCCCATCTGGAGGCTCCCGACCTTCCCGGTGAGCTTGGCGCCGCCGATGGGGTTGGCCACCGTCCGGGTGTAGACGAGCTGCTTCGGCATCCCGAAGATCTCCGTCCCTTCCAGGAAGAAGGGCCGCTTCTCCGGAAAGAAGATGGCGAAGCGTTCGTTCACCGAGATCTGGCCGGCGTCCGCCTCCACCTGGCTGAAGTCCGGGTTGTAGGTGGCGTCGAGGGTCAGGTTGGAGGTGAGGCCGTAGGTGGCGTTCAGTCCGAAGGCCCCTCGGGCGGCGTCGTGGCCGAAGACGTCCGTGTCCTCGTCCCGTTCACCGAAGCGATTGCCGGTGAGGACCGGATTGATCTCCAGGAACATCCCCGGGTCGAGCTCCTGGAGGCCGGTGAGCTTCCCCGACTGCGTGAGGCGGTTGGCGGCGTCCTGGGTGATGGGCGCCCATGAGCTCTCATAGCCGTTCCGTTGGATGCGACGGGTGACCTGGAGCCCCCAATCCTGTACCGAAACCTCGGGGAAGCGCAGGCTCTTGAAGGGGATCCGGACCTCGATGCGGTACCCCTCGTCGGTGAGCTCCGCGTCGGACTCCCACAGGAAGTCGGGGTTGTTGTCGATGGGGGGACCGAAGCCGCCCCGCCGCCCGGAGCTGCCGCCTTCGTTCCAGATCCCGTCGTGCTGCACGCCCAGCGGGTTGACGCTGAAGACGTAGGCCCGCCGCTGGTCGTCGAAGGTGTCCAGGACCAGGCGGACGTAATCGTCGGACCGGGTGAAGCTGTCCCGCTCGCCGAGGGTCGCGCGGATGCCACCGGGTTCGTCCTCCCGTGCCAGGATGCCGAAGTAGATGGCGTCGCTGTCCACGAGGACCCGGACCTCGGTCTCCTGGGAGGCGGCGACCCCTTCGTTGGGCTCGTACTGGGTGAACGCCGTGAGGATCGCGGCCTGGCCCCAATGGGCCTCGTCCATCCGACCATCCACCGAGATCTCTGCGGTCTCCAGGAACGGCGACGGAACGAAGAGGTCCCCCGCCCGTCCGGAGTACTCCTCGGCGCGGACCGCGGCGCTGGCGGCCGTCGACGAGGGGCCCTCTCCGGACACCACCTCCTGGGCAGCGCCAGGGGCGGCGGCCAGGAAGGTGAGGAGGGCGAGGCTGGTCAGGGTGCGGCGCATCGGGAGGGCCAGTCGAGGGGGGCTTTCGAGGCGAGGACCGCAGAGCGTCGGCTTGCCGTGAAGCGGGGGCTGCGTTCATGGTGCCCGCAGTCTTGATAGACACCTGGTCCACCCCGCCTGTTGAGAACTCGTGGCCCCTCGATACACCGCGGAGCAGCGTCGCCACCTCGCCAGAGCGGTGCAGACGGGGGAGCGGCCCCACTGCCCGGCCTGCCAAGCCGTGCTGGATCGACGGGATGTGCCCCCTCGCCCCGACGTCTCGTACGTCCGGGACCGGGTCTGGCTCTCCTGCCCCGGGTGCCAACGGACGGTGGTGGTTGACCGCGAGGCGCGAGGATGAGCGCGCGCCTTCCGGACAGCGTCCTGCACCTGGTGTGGGTGGAGGATCGCCTCCTGGTCCGGGGTGAGGCGAGTCTTCCCGACGTCGGGGAGCTCCGGCGGATCCTGCGGGGAGCCGGCGCGGCAGACCACCTGACCCCGGCGGAGCTGGAGCTGCCGGAGATGGACGGACGGCGGGTACGGGTCTACGACGTGCCGGAGGGGTGGGACCCGCCCGACGGCTGGACGGCCCGCACCCTGCGATCCCTCCACGCCGACTTCTCCGCCGAGCTCTTCCAACTGATCGGGCTGGCCCGCCAGAAGCTCGATTGGCTCCGAACCCACCGCTTCTGCTCCCGATGCGGTCATCCCACCGAAGCCCACGCCCGCCACCAGGCGATGGCCTGCCCCGACTGCGGACAGCTTCACTTCCCCCGGATCGCCCCGGCCGTCATCGTCCTCGTCACCCGGGGCGACGAGATGCTCCTGGGACGCTCGCCCCACTTCCCCGAGGGCATGTTCTCCACCCTGGCCGGGTTCGTGGAGCCGGGGGAGTCGTTGGAGGAGACCCTCCGTCGGGAGATCCGGGAGGAGGTCGGGGTGGAGGTGGACGACCTCCGCTACCAGGGGAGTCAGCCCTGGCCCTTCCCTCATTCGCTCATGGTGGGCTTCCGGGCCCGGTGGGCTGGAGGCGAGGTCCGCGTGGACGGCGAAGAGGTGGTGGAGGCCGGCTGGTTCACCCGGGACCGGCTTCCGCCCCGCCTCCCCTTCCCGTTGAGCATCGCCCGACGGATGATCGACGGCTTCCTGGAGGCTGACGCTCCCGGGGACGGCCCGTCGTAGGACCCCACCGCCTGGCCCACCATTGCCGCCGGGGCCGCCCCGACCCGAGGTTGAGGCGTCCTCGCTCCTCCAGCCCGGTGCCCATGCCGATCCCCGACCCCTCGATCGCCCGACTCCCCGCCCCTCCAGTCCCCGCCCCCCCCCGTCCCGGCGTGGCCCTCGCCCTCCTCCTGGCGTCGGTGCTCGGGCTGACCGCCCTTCCGGCAGCGGCCGCCGCGCAGGACGAGGCGCTCCCCCGTCTGCTTCGGCTCCCAGCCTCCACCCGGGCCATGGCGCTGGGGGACGCCTTCATGACCGACGCCGGGAGCGCCGACGCGGTCTTCTATCATCCCGGGCTGGTGTCCGGCTCGGCGGGCTTCGGCCTCGCCGTCCAGAGCTGGTCCGGGGTCTCGACGTCGGCCCACGCCGCCGCCGCCACCGACTGGTTCGACGGCACCGTGGCCGTGGGGCTCCAGACCCTCCAGTACGATCGGGCCGCCGACGCACCGTTGGGTGCGGGTCTGGCCCAGGACCCCCTCTTCCAGCAGGAAGCACGGGGGGCGTCGGAGCGGGTGGCCAGCGTCGCCTACGGGCGGGAGGACTCGGGCCTGCGCTGGGGCGTGTCCGGGAAGGTCGTGGAGCAGCGCCTCGAGGGTGAGGCCGAGACGGCGTGGGCGATGGACCTGGGCCTCGCCCGGGAGGTGGGCCCCCTGACGGTGGCCCTCTCCGCCCAGAATCTGGGCACCGAGATGACCTTCGGCGACGCCGGCGTGCCTCTCCCCCGCCGCTACACGCTGGGAGCCGGAGCCTACGGACGCGAGGTAGGACCGCTGGACGTGGGCTTCAGCGGCTCCCTCCGCTACGAAGAGCAGGCCGAGGAGTGGATCCCGGGGGCCGGCCTGGAGGTGGGGTATTGGCCGGTCCGGGGTCGCACCTTCGTCGGCCGGGTGGGGGTGCAGCGGGTGCCGGAGGGAGAGGCCTCGGGGGTGACCTTCGGTGCCGCCTTCTGGGGAGACGATCTGACGTTGGAGTGGGCGTGGATGCCCTTCGGCGGCGCGGTCGACGACGGGACGCACCGCATCGGGATCGGGTGGCGCTAGCCCCGGCCCATCGGCCTATCCGACCTTCTTCAACGCCCCCAGGGCGAGGTTGAAGCACCGTGTGGCGACCCTGGGCGCGTACATGATGAGGCGGGCCCCATGGGCGTCCAATCGATCCTGGCTGGAGCCGGCGTACTCCATGAGCCGGAGCGCCAGCTCCCTCCGCTGAGCGTCGGCCTCTTCGTCGCCCCCGACCTCGAAGAGCGCATTCATGGGCAACCGCTGGGGCCGGTCCTCCAGGAGGGCCACCGTCACACCCGCCACAAGGGTGTTGTTGGGGAAGTTGAAGAGGAAGGCGCTGGGCGCGTAGTCGTCCCTGCTCGGCCGGTGCGCCCGCACCGCCTCCATCAGCGCCTCACGATGCTCCAGGATCCGCGCCCGGCAGGCGGCGTGGTCCTCCGCCACCGAGGTGAGCGCCTCCGGCGGCGACCCCAGGAAGGCCCACGGATCCGAAGTGAGGCCGTTGAGGATCCCATGCACCACCCGCGACCGATGGGCCTGCGCCCCCTCGCCCGCGGCAAAGGCCTGGACGAGGGTGTCCACCGAGAAGAGGAGCCAGGGGTAGTCGCCCACGTTGTCGTCGCGCATCCGCTGGATGTCCCATCGGTACATGACCCCCAGACCCCAGCGGAGATGGCTCCCCAGCGCCGCCGCCGACGGAAGGGCGAAGGCGGTACGATGGTCCGGGCTCAGGGTGCGGACCCGCTCGATGAGCCGGTCGTAGGCGGCCTCCTCCGGGTGGAAGTAGGAGACCGCCAGGACCAGGAGCGTTTCGGCGTCGGCGACGAACTGGTGGCCGCTTCCAGCCTCCCCCTGGAGGTGTTCCAGGAGCTCGCCTACCCCGTCCAGGGACCCGTCGGGATCCCCCCCGTCCCAGATCCGCATGGCCAGGAGCGCCAGCAGGTGCAGGAAGTAGTGGTCCAGGAGGATGGACAGGGTGGTCCGGGTGATCTCGATGGACTGGTTCCGGGCGAAATCCACCATGAGGACCGCGATGTTGTCCTCGGTGAAGCGTTGCTCCCGAAAGGCCCACGCCTGGAGCACGTGGAAGCCCTCCTCCTGGGTGCGACGGTCGAGGTCGGCCACCTCGTCGGCGAGGTCGATGGAGCGCTCGGGGGTCTGGAAGCGATGCCGGGCCATGCTTTCCCGGAGTCGATCCAGCGCCGCCCGGGCGCCCATCCCCTGGAGCGCGTGGTCCAGGATCTCCGTCCGGGTCCTTCCCTCCAGAAGGCGCTGAAGGCGACGCAGCACGACCTCCGGAGGCGCGGCGCGGTCTCCGCTCACCGCGGAGAGTCGGAGCGGGTGCCAGAGACCTCCACCCGGTCCCGGAGGAAGTCGGGATGGAGGGTGCTGAACCCGATCTGGTCCACCGCCACCTCCCCGGACTCGCTCCCGTCGAAGACCAGCCGCACCTCCCGGAGCGATCCCAGCTCCAACGCCGGGTTGGCGGAGGTGAAGTCCCCCAGGGGCACCGAGAAGCTCTGGAGAATGAGCTCCCAGTGGGTGGCGAAGCGGTCCTCCTCCAGGTCGTGCCGGGTGGAGATCCAGGTCTCCAGGGGCTTCCGGATGGGGCCGTAGTCTCCGAGGGGGAGTCGGGCCGCCGTCCCGGAGGCGTCCACGACCTCCACGGAGAGCTCGAGGTGCTCGGTGCGGATGGCGTCGTCGTCCGACCCTTCGGCCTCCGGAGGCTCCCGGTCCGGGGCCGCGGTCTCCTCGTTGGGGTCTCCGGCGTCGTCCGGATTCTCCCGGGGTCCGGGCTCGCCCCGCGTGGGGGCCAGGAGGAGGTCCAGCGTCGACGCCTCGTCCAGCGCCCACTCCGTCGGGAGGTCGTCGGGCAGGAGGACGGCGAAGGCCGCAGGCGGCCCGAGCTCGTCGGAGCCTGCCACCCGGTTGTTCCAGCCCAGGAAGACCGCCTGGTTCTCCTGCGACGCCGAGGTGCTGCTCCGGTTGGACGACCGGAGCTGGAGCTGGTCCTCCTTCCAGACCGAGAGCGAATCGCCGCGCAGGCGCACCCCCACCTCCGTCCCCGAGGTCACGTCGATGTCCTCCTCGAAGGTCGCCAGGGGCCGGAAGCCGCTGGTCTCGTAGCGGGTGACGTACATCGTGGGCGGGAGCCACTCGCCGATGACCCGGTGGTCCCGGAAGACCGGCAGGTAGCGGGTGTCGCCCTTGAGGACCACGTCCAGGAAGGCCGAGACGTAGAGCTCGGCGAAGCGTCGCTGGTCCTCCCCGGGCATGAGGGTCTCCAGGTTCAGAATGCGCGCGCTCCGCGGGCCGTTGTCGTTGGGGCCCCAGCGGGAGTTCCACTGCCCGTGGTTGGCCCGGTAGACGTAGACCGCGGACTTGAAGAGGGGCACATCCCGGGCCGCCGCCGCCGAATCGGTGAAGGTGAGGCGGTCGTAGATCCGGAGCCCGTGGAAGCTGGTCACGTCGCCGTCGTGGGACCCGTGGAAGACCAGATAGCTCACGTCCTCCACCGGCATCTTCCGTCCGGTGGGAAGGTACTGGCCGTCCACCGGCGCGATCGAGACGATCCCCTGGATGTCGAACCCGAAGTCGAAGGTGACGGTGGCGTCGTCCGGGTAGCGCTCCAGCCGGTTGAAGGTCGCGGCGTTGGCCACCGCCTCTCCGCCGCGGGAATGGCCCATGAGGACGATGTTGCCCATGTCCACCCTCCCCTCGAAGGGGTTCCCGGCCTCCTCGTTCCACCCCCGGAAGAGCCCCAGGTGCTTCAAGAGGAACCACCCGCGGGCGTCGTTCTCCTGCCGGATGCCTCCGTTGATGAAGTTCTCGTCCACGCTGGCCAGGATGTAGCCGCGGCTGGCCAGGAGCTCACCCAGGTAGTCGTAGCCCGGGTCGCTGAAGTCCTGCGGGTCGTGGTTCCCGTGGACGACGAGTACCAGCGGGAAGGGCCCGGGGCCGTCCGGATGCCAGACCCGGGCGTTGAGGGGCATCTCCTCCGGGGTGAAGCCCCAGTAGTCGTT
>CAKZOQ010000184.1 GCA_937136445.1 uncultured Gemmatimonadota bacterium | reverse complement strand
AAAAGCCCGAGTGCACCTTGGCGATGTTGTTGATCAGCTCCTGGATGATGACGGTCTTGCCCACGCCGGCGCCGCCGAAGAGGCCCGTCTTTCCGCCCTTCACGTACGGGCAGAGGAGGTCCACCACCTTGATGCCCGTCTCGAAGATCTCGGTCTTGGGCTCGAGCTGGTCGAAGGTGGGCGCGTCACGATGGATGGCCCACCGCTCCACCTGGTCGGCCTCCTCGCCGCCCACCGGACCACCCTCGTCCACGGGCTCGCCCAGGACGTTCAGGATGCGGCCCAGCGCAGGCTCGCCCACCGGAACCGTGATGGCCTGGCCCGTGTCCACCACCTCCATCCCGCGGGTCACCCCGTCGGTGGAGGACATGGCCACGGCCCGGACCTGGCTCCGGCCGATGTGCTGCTGCACCTCGGCGACGACGTTCAGCTCCTGCCCCGCCTCGGAGGTCCCCGTCAGGCGGAGCGCGTTGTAGATCTCGGGGAGGTGCGAGGCGTCGAATTCGACGTCCAGCACCGGTCCGATGACCTGTACGACCTTTCCGATATTCTGATCAGCCATTGGTATCCTTGTCTCCGTAGATCGTCGCCGGGGCCGCGCTACTCGAGCGCCGCCGAGCCGCCGACGATCTCGGCGATCTCCTGCGTGATCTGGGCCTGACGGGCCCGGTTGTAGGTACGGGTGAGGTTTTCCAGCATGTCGCCGGCGTTGTCGGTGGCGTTCTTCATCGCCGTCCGGCGAGCCCCTTGCTCCGCCGCCGCGTTGCGCACCAGCGCCGTGAAGACGGCGTTGCGCACGTAGAGCGGAAGGAGACGCTCGAGGATGAGCGTTCCCGGGGGGGAGAGGATGAACTGGTCCGCCGCCACAGTGGAGCCCTCGTCGGGTTCGATGGGCAGCAGCGCCTGGGTCTGGGGCGGCGTGGACATGGCGGACTTGAACTCCGACGACACCAGGTGCACCGCATCCAGCTCCCCCTGCTCGAACCGCTCGCGGAGGGGGTCGATGAGGGACTGGGCGTCGTCCGCCGTGGGCGCATCGCCGATGTCGGTCCGGGCGGTGAGGATCTCCTCGCCCCGGAACCGGAAGTAGGCGATCCCCTTCTTCCCGGCGATGTGCAGCTCCGTCTCGACGCCCTGATTGCGGAGCCGCTCCAGGAGGTTGCGGGCCTCGCGGATGAGGTTCGCGTTGAAGGCCCCGGCGAGCCCCCGGTTGGCGGTCAGGAGGAGCACCGCCGCGCGACGGGTCTCCTCGGGGCGGCGAAGCACCGGGAAGCGCTCCGCCAACTCCGGCGAATAGAGGCTCCGGACGATCTCGGCCAGCGCCTCGGCATAGGGCTCGGCGGCGTACACGCGGTCCGTCGCGCGCTTGAGCTTGGAGGTCGCCACCAACTCCATGGTGCGCGTGATCTGCTTCGTGTTCTCCACCGACTTGATGCGGCGCTTGACATCGCGGGCGTTGGCCACGTCAGCGTCTCCCGGTTCCGGTGGAGTTCAGGGGTGCGAGGCGCATCAGACCGAGGCGGCGGCGGCTTCGGAGGTCGCCGACTCGGTCCGGCTCTCTTCCTCGGCGGCGAAGATCTCGTTGAAGGCCTCGATGGCCGAGACCAGCATGTCGCGGACCTCGTCGGTGAGCTTCTGCTCCTCCCGGATGAGGCGGAGGAGTTCCGCGTCGTGAGCCCTCAGATGCTGCAGGAAGCCCCGCTCCCACGCCTTGACCCGGTCCACAGGGATGTCGTCCAGGTGTCCGTTGGTCACCGCGTAGATGACCGCCACCTGGTCCTCCACGGCCATGGGCTGGTACTGGGGCTGCTTCAGGATCTCCACCGTACGCTCGCCTCGGGCGAGCTGCTTCTGCGTCGCCGCGTCCAGATCCGAACCGAACTGAGCGAAGGCCTCCAGCTCCCGGAACTGGGCCAGGTCCAGGCGCAGGCGTCCGGCCACCTTCTTCATGGCCTTGATCTGCGCCGCTCCACCCACTCGGGAGACGGAAATCCCGACGTTCACCGCCGGCCGCACGCCCGAGAAGAAGAGGTCGGGCTCCAGGAAGATCTGCCCGTCGGTGATGGAGATGACGTTGGTGGGGATGTAGGCCGACACGTCCCCGCCCTGGGTCTCGATGATGGGGAGGGCCGTGAGGGATCCGCCGCCGTGGGCGTCGGAGAGTTTGGCCGCCCGCTCCAGCAACCGGGAGTGGAGGTAGAAAACGTCGCCGGGGTAGGCCTCACGCCCCGGAGGCCGCCGGAGGACCAGCGAGAGCTGACGGTACGCCTGCGCCTGCTTGGAGAGGTCGTCGTAGACCACCAGGGTGTGCTTGCCCTGCCACATGAAGTGCTCGGCAAGCGCCGTCGCCGCATACGGAGCGATGTACTGCATGGGCGCCGGATCCGAGGCGTTGGACGCCACGACGATGGAGTAGTCCATGGCGCCGTGCTCGGCCAGCGTCTCCACCACGCCCCGGACCTTTCCGGCCCGCTGCCCGACGGCGCAGTAGATGCAGATGACGTCGGTCTCCTTCTGGTTGATGATGGCGTCCACCGCCACCGCCGTCTTCCCGGTGCCCCGGTCACCGATGATGAGCTCCCTCTGCCCCCGACCGATGGGAATCATGGCGTCGATGGCCTTGAGCCCGGTCTGCAGGGGCTCCTCCACCGGCTGTCGTGCGACGATGCCCGGCGCGACGATGTCGATCTGCCGGGAACCCTCCGTCTCCACGGGCCCATTGCCGTCCAGGGGGTTCCCCAGCGGGTCCACGACCCGGCCCAGGTAGCCCTCCCCCACGTCCACCTCGAGCACGCGGCCCGTCCGGCGGACCTGGTCCCCTTCGTGGAGCTGGGTCCAGTCCCCCATGATCACCGCCCCGATGTTGTCCTCCTCGAGGTTCAGTGCGAGGGCCGTCACGGCGTCGCCGGTGTCGGACGAGGTGATCTCGAGCATCTCCGAGGCCATGGCCTTGGTGAGCCCGTAGATGCGTGCGATGCCGTCCTTCACCTCCAGGACTTCGCCGATCTCTTCGGCGTGGAGGTCCTCTTCGTAGCGCTCGATCTCGGAGAGAAGGACGCCCTGGATCTCGCTGGCGCGGAGCTGGGAGTCGTTGGCCATCGGTATCTACCTGATGCGTCGGAAGGTCGGGTGGGTCACGCCGCTTCCCCGGAGGGCAGCGGAGCGTCGAGTAGCTGTCTGCGCAGTCCGTCGATCCGACGGCGCACCGATCCATCCAGGATGGTGTCGCCGGTTCGGACCACGATCCCGCCGAGGATCGACGGGTCCACGTGGAGGTGCGGGATGGCCTCCTTCCCCAGGAGGCTCGAGAGCCGCTTCGCGATGGCGGACTGCGCCGCTTCGTCCATCGGACGCGCCACCGTGACCTCCACGTGCTCGCGGCCCTCGTGCTCGTCCACGAGCGCGTGGTAGAGCCGGGAGATGCTGCGGAGGAGCCGCTGGCGCCTCTTGTCGATGGTGATGAGGAGGAAGTTCACCAGAGGTCGGGGAAGCCGGTCGCCGAAGACCTTCCGCACCACCGCCTTGCGGTCTTCGTCGTCGATGCGCGGGGTCTCCAGGAAGAGGCGGAAGCGGTCGTCCTCGTTGAGGAGCTCCGCCACCGTCCCGATCCCCTCCCCGTAGGCGCCCAGCGCATCGTTGCGCTGGGCGAGCTCGAAGAGGGTCTCGGCGTAGTTCCGGGCGACGGTCTCGTCCCTCACGCCGGCGTCTCCTCCGCCTCGTCGGCGACCTCGTCCAGGAAGCGCTCCACCAGCTCACGGTCCCGAGCCCCGTCCAGGCGCTCGTGGAGGAGCTGGGATGCTGCGGAGAGGGCCAACTCCACCGCCTCGCGTCGGATGGTGTCGCGGGCCTGCTCCCACTCGCGTCGGATCTCCGCCTGGGTGCGCTCCCGGATCCTCTCCGCGTCGGCGCGGGCCTCCTCCTGCAGCTCCGTGCGGAGCTCCTGGGCGGCGACCTTCGCCTCGGCGATGAGGTCGTTCGCCTGACGGCGGGCGTCGGCGAGCTGGGCCTTGTGCTCCTTGAGGAGCCGCTCGGCTTCTGCGTTGTGCTCCCGGGCCTCGTCCAGCGACGACTGGATGTGGTCCTCTCGCTTCTCGACCTGTCGCAGGATGGGGCCCCAGGCGAATCGGCCCAGGATCCAGAGAAGGATCAGGAACACCACCGTGGCCCAGAGCGAGAGCCCCGGGTTCACGTCGAAGACACCGCCGCTTCCTCCGGCGGCGAAGAGTGCCTCCGGGCCGGTGGCGGTGAGGATGCCCACGAGGGGCAAGATGCGGTGTGCGCGCATGGTCGATCTCCCAGTCGTTCCGTTCGGCTTCGTCGGTTCAGGCCCGGCGGGGCAGGGCCGGCTCCGGCGCCGCTGGCGCCGGAGCCGAGCCCGAAAACCCTCGTCGAACCCGGACGGGCTCAGAACTTCAGGAAGGTGAGGCCGAGGCCGAAGAGCGCGGCGCCCTCGATGAGGGCCGCGAGGATGATGGCCGCGGTCTGGATGTTACCGGCAGCCTCGGGCTGACGCGCGATCCCCTCGGCGGCGGCGCCGCCGATCCGGCCGATGCCCATGCCGGCCCCGATGACGGTGAGGCCGATGGCGAGACCACCACCAAGCAGGCCGAGACCCGGGGTCCCGACAGCGGCGGCGTCCTGAACGGCAGTGAAGAAAGCGTGGATCATCGTATCAATCCTGTGGGTTCGTTGAGGGTTCGTGTCCGGAAGGTCCGGACGTCAGGGTCCAACTGCTTCGTCACGCGCCTCAGTGCGCGTGACGGATGAGTCCGATGAAGACGGACGTCAGCATGGCGAAGATGTAGGCCTGCAGAGCCGCGACGAAGACCTCGAGAATCATGATCACCGACGCGATGAGGACCGAGCCGCTTGCCACGGCGAAGCCCTGGTACACGAAGATCAGGCCCATGATGGCCAGGACCAGCGTGTGGCCGGCGAACATGTTCGCGAAGAGACGGACGGCCAGGGCGAAGGGCTTGGTCAGCTTCCCCAGGAATTCCACCGGCGTCATGATGAGCAGCATCACCGGCTTGAGGGGGCCCGGCAGTC
The DNA here is from genome assembly GCA_937136445.1 of uncultured Gemmatimonadota bacterium. GTDB lineage: Bacteria > Gemmatimonadota > Gemmatimonadetes > Longimicrobiales > Gaopeijiaceae > JAJCZZ01. The sequence goes on along the minus strand of CAKZOQ010000184.1, from coordinate 381 downwards.
CATCGGGGATGTAGAAGACCGTGCGAGCGTAGCCTGCGGCCCCGAGTTCCCGCATCCCCGTCACCTCGGTGACTACGAAGGCGATGATGGCCAGAGCCGCCGTCACCGAGAGATTCGCCGTCGCCGTGACCCCGAAGGGCGTGAGCCCCAGCAGGTTCATGAAGAGGATGAAGAAGAAGATGGTGAGGATGAAGGGCGTATATCGATCAGCGCCGTGGCCGATGTTGGCCCGCACCACCTCGTTCCGGAAGTAGAGGATCAGGGCCTCCATCCCGTTGGCGAATCCAGAGGGCCCCTTCTGGACATCGCGGCTCCGAGCGGCTCGGGCCAGCGGGATGAACACCGCCACCGCCGTGAAGAACCCCACCACCCCATAGAAGC
>CAKZOQ010000183.1 GCA_937136445.1 uncultured Gemmatimonadota bacterium | reverse complement strand
TCCCTCCCTCGATGATGGCGACGCAGCCAATGGTCCCGGCGGTGGCCCGCCCGGTGGACACCAACGACGTGGCCTGTCTCGTCCGGTGGGCCAAGATCCACGGTCGGACGCTGATCCCACGCGGCGCCGGCACCGGCATGCCCGGTGGCAACGTCGGCCGCGGCGTCGTCCTGGACCTCCGGCGCCTGGATCAGGTGGCGGAGTGGGAGGTGGATGGCGCCGGCTCCGCCTCTGTCCGGGTGGGGAGCGGCGTGGTGGCCGGGGACCTGGACGACTGGGCTCGGGGCCGAGGCTGGTTCCTTCCGGCGCTGCCCTCCTCGGCGCCGTGGTGCACCCTGGGCGGGATGGCGGCCAACAACGCCGCTGGCGCCCGGAGCTTCGGCTACGGGTCCATCCGGGCCTGGATCGACGAGGTGGAGGTGGTGCTGGCCGACGGCTCCGTTCATCGCCTCCGGCGGGACCAAGCCCTCCCTCCCATCCTTCAGGACCTCCACCGCGCGATTCCGCGGCCCGACCGGACGTGGCCCCGACTCCGGAAGAACGCCTCGGGCTACGGCCTGGACCGGTTCCTCCCGGACGCGGATCCGGTGGCCCTCTTCGCGGGGAGCGAGGGTACCCTGGGCGTCTTCACCGGCCTCCGCCTGCGCCTGGCTCCACTCCCGGCCCTCCGCGGAGTGGCGCTGGTACCGGTGGAGGATCGACGGCGACTGGCGGAGGTCGCGACCCTGGCGGGAGAGCTGGACGCCGCCGCCTGCGAATTCCTGGGACGACGCTTCCTGGAGGTGTCGGGACTTCTCGAGGATCCGGAGCTCGGGCCCGTCCTGGCGGGCGCCGATGCGCTGGCGCTGGTGGAGCTGGACGACCGCCGAGGTGCGGTGACGGCGGGGCTGGATCGGCTCCGCGCATGGGCCCGGTCCTTCGGGCGGTCCGCCCTCGCCACCACCGACCCGGCCCGCGCCGACGAACTGTGGTCTGTCCGGCACGCGGCGAGCCCCATCATCGCCCGCAAGGCGGAGGAAGGGCGGGTCTCCATGCAATTCATCGAGGATTCGGTCGTGCCTCCGCACCACCTCCCCGACTATCTTGAGCGCCTCGAAGCCCTGCTCAGAGACGAGGAGACGGACGCGGTCATGTTCGGACACGCCGGAGACGGGAACGTCCATGTGAACCCCCTCGTCGAGGTGGGACGGCCGGACTGGAAGGATCGGGTCCGGCGGATCCTGGGCGGCACCGCCGAGCTGGTGGCGTCCCTGGGAGGCACGCTGAGCGGGGAGCACGGCGACGGGCGGATCCGGGCGCCCTACCTGGAGCGGATCTGGGGTAGGGAGTGGACTTCCGCCTTCCAGGCCACCAAGGACGGCCTGGACCCCGACGGCATCCTCAACCCCGGGGTGGTCCTTCCTCTCCCGGGTCAGGATCCCCTGGACGGCCTCTCTCCCGAGCCCCGCGGGCGGCCTGCGCCTCGTGAGCCCCAGGAACTCCGCCTGCCGGCCGGGACCACGCCGTGAGGGCCCTGCAGATCCTCCGCTGGCTGGTGGTCTCGGCGGTCGTGGTGGCCGTGGGCTTCGTGGTGACCCGGGAGGATGCCGAGACCATGCCGGGATTCTTCGGCGACCCCGGCGCACCCTCCACCCCCGCCGTGCCCCCGGAAACGGCGCCCGCGGACTCCCTCCTGGAGGACTCCCTCCCGGAACCTCCCCTCCGCGGGGACTCCCTGCCGGAGGACGCCCGCGGCACGGATTCCCTGGCGCCGGGTTCGGTAGATCCCGGCGCAACGAAGCTGGCTGCCGCACCAGACCTGCCCAGCGCTTCTTCCGTCGCTGACAGCCGGGCTCGAGCGGCCCTGGGGGCCGATCTCTCCGGGCTCCTGGACACCTTCCGGTGGCGGGATGCCGAGTGGGGGGTCCTGGTGGTGTCCCTGGAACGGGGCGACACCCTCTTCCGACACAACGCCACCCGGGCCTTCGCGCCGGCCTCCAACGCCAAGCTCCTCACCTCCCTGGTGGCGCTGGACCGCCTCGGACCGGACTATCGCTTCCGCACCTACCTCCTCTCCGACGGCGCCGTCCGGGACGGGGTCCTCGAGGGCGATCTGGTGCTCTTCGGGACCGGGGATCCGGGCTTCTCCCAGCGCTTCCACCGATCCCGCACCGGGGTCTTCGAGGAGCTGGCGCAGACGCTGGCGGAGAGGGGCATCCGCCGAATCCGAGGGGATTTGGTGGCGGATGCCTCCTTCCTCCCCGGGCCTCTCCGTCCCGCTGGCTGGGACCCGGAGGACCTGGACGACCACTTCGCGCCGGGGATCTCCGCCCTCTCCTTCAACGAGAACGTGGTGAGCTTCCGGCTGGTGCCCGGAGCCTGGGCCGGCGCCCCGCCAGAGGTCCACACCATTCCGGAGGACGCCGGCCTGCCGGTGGTGAACCGAGGCGTCACGGTGGAGGGTCGTCCCTCCCCACAGATCTCCCTGACCCGGAAGTCGCCCCTGGACCCCTTCGTGGTCTCGGGTGAGATCCAGCGGGGGGGTCGAGACGTCTGGCGGGCCATGACGGTGCAGCGACCGGCCCACTTCACCGGCACCATCTTCCGGGACGTGCTGGCCGAGGCCGGGATCAGGGTGGACGGCGGACTCCGGCTGGTGGAGGAGCCGAGCCGATCGGTGCTCCCCCCGAGCTCGGTGGTGGCGCCGACGGTTGGACGAGCTGGGCCGCGCATCCTGGCGAGCTGGACCTCCCCTCCCCTCCTCAACTACCTGGAGGTCGTCAACAAAGACAGCAACAACCTCTTCGCGGAGCTGGTCTTCCGGACACTGGGGCGGGATCGCTCCGGCACCGGCGACGCGGCGGAGGGGGCTCGCGCCGTCCGGGAGTCGCTGCAGGCCATGGGAGTGGACGTCCAGGGGCTGGACCAGCTCGACGGCTCAGGGCTCTCCGAGGGGAACCGGGTCGCCGCGGGGACGCTGGTCGGCCTCCTCGGGGCGGCGCAGAATCAGCCGTGGTGGGAGGCCTTCTGGTCCACCCTTCCGGAGGCCGGACGACCCCGGGAGCTCGGACGCATGTACCGGACGGCCGCCGCCGGGAACCTCCGGGCCAAGACCGGGACCATCGCCCGGGTCTCGGCACTGAGCGGTGTCGTCCGCTCCGCCGACGGGGAACCCCTCGCCTTCAGCATCCTGGTGAACGGCACTCCGTCACCCTACCGCGCGAAGAGGGTGGAGAATGCCATTGGAGCCCGCCTCGCGGCCTTCCGGCGAAGCGATTGAGCACGTCCGGCCGCTGTGGTGTGTCACCGAACTCTGGTAGCTACCGAGGGGCTGCGCCCTAGAGAGGCGTCGAACTTCGCCCCGTGGCCTGCCGCAGCCGGCGGCGAAGCTCCACCGTCGCCATGGTCTCCAGCG
>CAKZOQ010000182.1 GCA_937136445.1 uncultured Gemmatimonadota bacterium | reverse complement strand
ATCCCTGCGGAAGCCCGCCTCCCATGCGCCCCATCCCTCCACGACCCATCCCCTGCCCCATTCCCCGTCCGCCCATCATCATCATGCCCGGAATCTGGAAGGAGAACGACCGGAGGTAGATCCGGTCGCCGGGTCGGGCCGACGAGAAATCCACGAGCAGGTCGATCCGCTCTCCCGTGGCGACGGTGACGCGCTCCACCTCGGCGGGACGCCCCAGGAGCCCGCCGTCCGTACCGATGAGCGTCATGGGGCGTCCGTCGCTCATGCCCAGCTCGAAGATCCGCGCATTCGACGAGTTCAGGATGCGCAGACGGTAGCTCCCGCGAGCGATCGGGGTGGTGGCGTGGGCCACGCCGTTGGCGAAGGGCGTGTCCCCCAGGTAGCCGATCATCCGGTCGGGTCCCATGCCTGCCGCGCGGTAGTCCAGCGGGGAGCCGGAGGCGGCCCGGCGGTCCTGGAGGACCAGGGGGATCTCTCGGTCTCCGGAGGGCAGTCCCAGGGAGGCCTCCTCCTCGTCCTCGACGACGAGGAGCCCCGCCATGCCCTGGTAGGTCTGCGGGGCGGTCCGCCCGTGGGTGTGGGGATGGTACCAGTAGAGCCCCGCGCGGTCGCCGACCTGGAAGGCGTAGTCGTACCGAGCTCCCGGAGCGATGGCCAGCCGGGGATGGCCGTCCGCCGCCTCCGGCACGTCGAGGCCGTGCCAGTGGAGGATGGTCTGCTCGGGGAGCTCGTTCTGCAGGGTTAGCTCTACTCGCTCGCCCCGTCGCATGCGGAGGGTGGGTGCGGGAAGCCCGCCGTTCAGCGTCCACGCTTCGCCCCGAGCCATCCCCGTATCGACGACGGAGGGAGTCGCCGTGAGGGTGAGGCCGTCGGCCCGGACATGCTCCAGACGCGGCAAGGGGTATCGCTCGGGCACCTGGGAGAACGCCCACGCGCTTCGAAGGAGCCCGTCGGGCCAGGCGGCCACTGCGCCCGCCATGCCGGAAAGGCCCAGGAACTGTCGGCGGTTCATGGCGCGGGCGCCAGTATGGCCAGCACCACCAGGCGGTCCGTGCCGGAGTTCCGGATGCCGTGGGGGACGCCGTCCGGTGCCACGAGCATGGTGCCGGCGTCCATGGGCACCTCGCCGTCGTCCAGGAGGAAGACCCCGGAGCCCTCGAGCACGTGGTAGACCTTGTCCATGCCTTCGTGGGCGTGGAGTCGGTGTTCCTGACCCGGCTCGAAGGCGTTCAGGCCGACCAGCAGCCGATCGGAGTGGAAGAGGGTGCTCTTCCCCATCCGGGCGGAGTCGAAGCTGGCGTGGTCGGCGGGGCGAAAGGCGGTCGGATGCTCCACGGTCGGTCCGGGATTCAGGGGCGGATGCGGACCCTCGCACGGCGGCCCGGCGGCCGATCAAAGTACCTGCGGCCCAGCGGGCGCGTTCCCCCAAGCTGCCTTCTGGAAAGAAGGCCCGATTCGCCCGCGCCGACGCCCCCCCTTTCGCAGCGGTCGCCGACCAGGGTACCCTCACGGAACCGATTCTCCGCGGCCCTCCGGGACATTGTCGACCATGCACGACCACTCCTCCTTCGGGCCCCTGGGCTCCGACCTCGAGCTGGAACGCTTCGACGAGCTCAAGCTCCGCCTCGCCGAGATCTCCCGGTCCTACCGGAGCTCCGAGGCCACCCACACCTCCGTGGTCGTCCCCTCCATCACCATGGATCAGGAGGAACTCACCAAGATCGAAGGAGCGGCCTTCTACGAGGAACGCCTCCTCTTCGCCCTCATCCGGCTCGCCAACCCGCTGTCGCGGATGATCTACGTCACGAGCCAGCCGGTGCACCGCGAGATCCTGGAGTACTACCTGCAGCTGCTCCCCGGCATCCCCCTGAGCCGAGCACGGGAGCGCCTCCAGGTGCTCTGCCTCTACGACGGGAGCCCGAAGCCCCTCACCCTCAAGATCCTGGAGCGCCCCCGGGTGATGGCCCGTATGCGGCGCTTCATCGGGGACCCGCGGCGGGCCTACCTGACCTGCTACAACGCCACGGCTCTGGAGCGCCGCCTGGCGGTGGAGCTGGACATCCCCCTCTACGCCACCGACCCCGCCCACCGTCCCATGGGCACCAAATCCGGTTCCCGGAAGATCTTCGAGGCTGCCGGGGTGCCGCACCCGCTGGGAACGAACGACATCCATACCCGGGACGAGGTGCTCGCCGCCCTGAACCGGCTCGCCGGCGAGCGCCCCGGGATCCGCCGCGCCGTGGTCAAGCTGAACGAGAGCTTCGCCGGCGAGGGCAACGCGGTCTTCACCTTCCCGAAGCCCCTCCCGGAGGACCCCGCGGAGCGTCTCCTGGCCCTGTCGCGGGCGCTGGAAGGGCTGCAGCGGTCCACCCGCGACGAGTCGCTGGGAAGCTTCCTGCGCAAGCTCCGGGAGATGGGCGGCGTGGTGGAGGAGTGGGTGGAGGGGGAGGTCGTGGAGTCGCCCAGCGTCCAGCTCCGGGTGCTGCCCGACGGCGCCCTGGAGGTGATCTCCACCCACGATCAGGTGCTGGGAGGCAGCACGGGCCAGGCGTACCTGGGGTGCCGCTTCCCTGCCGACGATGCCTACCGCGAGGAGATCCAGGCGGCGGCGCTGCGCATCGGGGAGGTGGTGGCCGAGGGCGGCGGCCTGGGCCGGTTCGGGATCGACTTCGTGACCATCCAGGGCGACGACGGCTGGAAGGTCTACGCCATCGAGATCAACCTGCGCATGGGGGGGACCACCCCGCCCTTCATGGCGCTGGAGTTCCTGGGCGGCGGGGGGTTGGACAAGAACACCGGTCGGTACGTGGCGGCCGACGGTCGGCCCAAATACTACTACGCGACGGACAACCTGAAGTCGCCGGCCTATCGGGGGCTCCTCCCCGAGGACCTCCTGGACCTCATGGTGGAGCACGGGATCCAGTTCCGGCACCTGAGCCTCACTGGCATCCTCTTCTTCATGATCGGGGCCCTCTCCCAGTACGGCAAGCTGGGGGTGACGGCCATCGGGAACTCCCGGGACGAAGCGGACCTCCTCTTCCGGACCACCGCCGACATCCTGAACCTGGCCACCGGCGCGCCCGAGGGCGCCAAGGGAACGCCCCGGTCCCTCTTCGAGCCGGACGCCCCGCGCCTGGTGTAGCGACGCGAGACCGGCCCCCCGACGAGACGCACCGCTCGGCCTACTCCTCCGCGTTGGCGACCTCGGGCACGAGCTCCGGCACGTAGGTGTGGACCATGTTTCGCCACAGGGGCCAGTCGTGCTTCCACTCCGGTCCCCAGGAGTCCACGCGGTTGGGGATCCCCTTGCTGCCGAGCAGGTCGGCCACCCGCCAGGACTGCCCGATGTCCTCGGCCTCACCTTCGCCGGAGGCCAGGAGGACGAATCGCTGCC
>CAKZOQ010000181.1 GCA_937136445.1 uncultured Gemmatimonadota bacterium | reverse complement strand
GCCCGCATCAAGATCCTGCCCCCCCTCCAGATGGGTCAGGAGGCGAAACGCACCGGTGGGTACCGACCCTACGAGCGGGTCACCCGGGCCATGATGGAGGGATTCGACGCCGACCAGCTCCTCTGCTCCCGCTCCCGTCTGGTGACGGCCCGGGGCGTCTGGACCTGCCCGATCCTCCTGGACACGGCGTCCGCCCGCCTCGGCGGCGGTCTGGACGAGGCGGTGGAGGCGCCGGCGGTCCTGTCGGAGCCTGCCTGCTGGACCTGCTACCGCAGCGGCGCCATCTGCTCGAACCTTCCGGTAGGGACCGAGACGGACCGGTGAGCCTCCGCGACGGTGCGCCTGCCGGAAATCCACCGGAGCCGGAGCCGACGCACCACCGGGTGGCCCTCTTCGGGGGCGTGTACTCCAACCACCTGGCGCTGGAGGCCGCCCTGGCCGACGCCGGGGACCGTGGGGTGGACGCCGTCTACTGCCTGGGCGACCTGGGCGCCTTCGGCCCCCATCCGGACCGGACGGTGGAGATCCTCCGGGAGCGCGGCATTCCCGTCTTGCGGGGGAACTACGACGATTCGCTGGCCCGGGGCCTGGACGACTGCCAGTGCGGCTACACCGACCCCCGGGACAACCACTACGCCCGCCTCTCCTACCGCTACACCTTCACCCGCACCTCGCCGGAGCATCGGGCCTGGATGGGGACCCTTCCCGGGGAGATCCGCTTCCGGCTGGGCGGGCATCGGGTCCTCTGCTGCCACGGGAGTCCCCGGCGGACCAACGAGTTCCTGTGGGAGTCCACCACCCCCACCCACTTTCTCGCCGCTCTGGCGCGGGACCACGAGGCGGACATCGTCCTGGGGACCCACACGGGCATCCACTGGTCCCGGGGGTGGGGCGGGTGGGAGGAGTCGGGGCGCACAGGGTCCGCCGACGAGGCCTGGCCGCCGGTACCTCCGGCCGAGCGTCCCGGCCTCCATGTGAACGTCGGGGCCCTGGGTCGGCCCGCCAACGACGGCCGCACCGAGGTCTGGTACACCCTCCTGGAAGCCTCCGAGGACGGCGGGCGACCCACCGTCCGCTTCGTGCCGGTGAACTACGACCACGATCGGCTGGCCCGGGAGATGCAGGACGAGGAGCTCCCGGAGGAATTCGTGGAGACCATCCGGACGGGCTGGTGGACCACCTGCCTGGAGATCCTGCCGGGGAAGGAGCGGGCCCGGGGCCGCCACTGAGGGTCCGCCCCCCCTCCTTGAAGGGCCCCCGCCACCCGCGGATCTTCCCATAGGCACCCCGCCTCGCCCCTCCCCGCGTCCCCCTCCCGGAGACCGCCGTGAGCCCGCCCATACGCCTCTTCGTCACCGGCGGCACCTTCGACAAGGAGTACGACGAGATCGACGGGACGCTGGACTTCGCCGACACCCACCTCCCGGAGATGCTGGAGCTGGGCCGCTGCCGGCTGGAGGTGCGCATCCGGACCCTCATGATGGTGGACTCCCTGGAGATGACCGACGGCGACCGGGAGCTGGTGGCCCGCAACTGCCGGGACGCCCCCGAGCCCCACATCGTCGTCACCCACGGCACGGACACCATGGTGAAGACGGCGGAGGTCCTGGCGGACTCCGTCACCGGCAAGACGCTGGTTCTCACCGGGGCCATGATCCCCTTCGCCTTCGGTTCCTCCGACGGGCTCTTCAACCTGGGGGGCGCCCTCACCGCCGTGCAGGCGCTGCCCGAGGGGGTGTGGGTCACCATGAACGGGCGGGTGTTCGCCTGGGACAACGTCCGGAAGAACCGGAGTACCGGGGTCTTCGAGCCGCTGGACGAAGGAGGGTGACCCCGGTCGTGGGTCTCCTGGCCCAGTCCGGGGGCCAGCCGGTGGTGGGTGGGGCCCTACCGGGCCTGGCCCTCGTGGCGGCCATGGCCCTCTGCCTGCTGGCCGTACCCTTCGGCCTTCCGGGCCTCTGGGTGGCGCTCCTGGGGGTGGCGGGGTTGGTGCTCCTGGGATACGCGGGGTGGTCCGCGCTCCTGGTGGGCGTGGGGGCGGTGCTGACCGCGGAGCTCCTGGAGCTGGCGGTGATGCGCCGGTTCGGCGCGGCCTACGGTGGGTCGAATCGGGCCTTCTGGGGTGCCGTGGCAGGCGGATTCCTGGGGGTCTTCGTGGGGTTGCCCGTGCCCCTGGTGGGCCCGCTCCTCACGGCCTTTCTGGGCACCTTCCTGGGGGCCCTGGTCGTGACGTTGGGGGAGACCCGGTCGTGGACGGGCTCCGCCCGGGTGGGCTGGGGCATGATGCTGGCCCGCGCCACCGCCGTGGGACTGAAGATCGGGGTGGGGGTGGGGCTGGTGGCCTGGGCGGCCTTCCTGGTGCTGGCCTAGTGACCCCGCACTAGCTCCCCGTCGTCATCCCGTAGCGGCGCAGCACCGCGTGGACCCGCAGGAGGAGGCGGGGAGGATCCACCGGCTTGACCACGAAGTCGTCCGCCCCGGCCTCGAAGAGCTCCATCTCCACCTGGGGGTCGTCGAACCCCGTGGCTACGATGACTGGGAGCAGGGCTGTCTCCGCCCCTTCCCGCAGCTCCGTCAGGACCTCCCGCCCCGAACGGCCGGGCAGGCCCAGGTCCAACGTCACCAGAGAGAAGGGGTCGTCGTGCGTGGCCTTGGCCACCGTCGCCAGCGCCGCCTCTCCGCTGGCCGCCTCCACAACCCGGAAGCCGTCCTTTTCCAGAGCGGTGCGGAGGAGGAGCCGGGTGTCCGGAGCGTCGTCCACCACCAGGATGCGCGGGCCGCCTCTGCCTTCGACATCCAGCGGCGGAAGGACGTGGGTAGGCTCGCTTTCCGGGTAGGTCCGCGCCACCGCCGGGTCGAGCTCGGAGGGGGGCGCCACCTCGAAGTGGACGCTTCGCCCGCTGACTCGCCCGATGGCCCGCTCGGCCTCCATGCTCACCGGGTCGGCCGTGGCCACCCAGAGGTGCCGATCGGAGTAGTGGAGGGGAAGGACCCTCCGCTTCCGCGCCACCCGGGAGGGAAGGAGCCTGTGGGCGTGGGGGTGGGCTCCGGCCAGATCCGCCACCTCCAACCGGAAGTGCTTCGCCACGGCCTGGGCCAACTGGCCAGGACTCACTCCGCCGGCCCTGGCCACCTCGGTCCAGGCGATGGCGGGGTCGGTGTCCGAGGAGATGGAGAGGTCCTCGGCACCTTCGAGGTCGGCGGCGCGGGCCACGGCGACGATCCAGTGCTGGATCACCACATCCATGGGGGGTCCTGGTTCGGGGGAGAGGGAGGCCGGCCGTCGCGGGGACGCCGGAGCTCTTGGAAGGCCGCTGGCGCCTCGGCTGTGCCAGACTATCCTTATCCACCATGCAGATCCAGTACGTAGACGGCCCCCGACTCCGACGCTCGCTTCTTGCGGCCTGCGAATACGCACAGCGCCAACGGCGGGAGCTGAACCGCATCAACGTGTTTCCCGTTCCCGACGGGGACACGGGAACCAACCTGGCCCTCACCGCCCAGGCCATCTCCGACCACCTCCGGGCCAACGGGGACGGGGAGGCGGGCGTGGTGGCGCGAGAAGCCGCCCAGGCCGCCGTGCTGGGGGCCCGGGGGAACTGTGGCATGATGCTGTCCCACTTCCTCCTGGGCTTCGCGGAGCGGGTGGACGGGCAGCATCGGTTGAGCACCCGGGAGTTCGGCGCGGCGCTGGACGCAGGGGTCCAGAACCTCCACGACGCCCTCGAGGACCCCCGGGAAGGGACCATCCTCACGGTGATGCGCGACACCGCCGCCGCCGCCGAGGGCGGGGACCACATGGACTTCGTACCGCTCCTGAAGCACCTGGTGGGGGAGGCCCGAGCCTCCCTGGCCCGGACGCCGGAGCTCCTTCCGGTGCTGGCCCGAGCCGGGGTGGTGGACGCCGGGGCGAAAGGATTCGTGAGCCTGCTGGAGGGGGTCCTCCTCTTCATCCACGGCGACCCGTTGGTGGCGCCCCGAAATCCGGGAGAAGGCTTCTCCACCGACGTGCGGCCGGAGGGGGTCGCCGCCGCTGGGGCTGGCGCCGGGCTGGCGGGAGGGGACGCCGCCGGCGCCGCGGAATACGACGAGGAGACCTACCGCTACTGCACCGAGGCCCTGGTCCGGGGTGATGCCCTGCCCTCCCAGGCCACCGCCCGGGAGCACCTTCGGGCCATGGGGGACTCCCTCATCGTCATCCGGTCGGGCGACATCCTGAAGGTCCACATCCACACCGACGAGCCCGAAGGCGTCTTCTCCTGGCTGCGGGACCATGGCCGCCTGGTGACCCACAAGGCCGAGGACATGCAGGTCCAGCACGCGGCCCTGGGGAGATCGTCCCGGGGGCACGTGGCCGTGGCCCGTCGTCCCCTGACGGTGATGTCGGACAGCGCGTGCGACCTGCCGGAGGAGGTGGTGCGGGCCCACGGCATCCACCTCACCCCCCTCCTGCTGGTGGGAGAGGAGCGGACCTACCGGGACCGGGAGGACATCAGCGCCGAGGACTTCCACGAGCTCCTCCGCACGGAAGCTCCCATGCCCACCACCAGCCAACCCTCCCCGGCCGACTTCCTGGAGACCTTCCGGCGCGCCGCCGGTGACGGCGAGGCGGTGTTGGGCGTCCTCCTCTCCTCCACCCTCTCGGGCACCTATTCCTCCGCCCGGGCCGCCGCCGGCCGGTTCGAGGACGTCCCGGTGGAGCTGGTGGACTCCCTGGGGCTCTCCCTCCTCCAGGGACTCCTGGTGCTGAAGGCCGCCGAGTTGGGCGAGCTGGGCGAGTCGCCCGACGACATCCACGCCGAGCTTCGCCGCATTCGGGCGCAATCCGGGATCATCTTCACGGTGGACAGCTTCGACCGCCTTCTGGCCTCGGGGCGGGTGAGCCGCGGGCGTGCCCTCCTCGGGTCCCTGCTGTCGGTGAAGCCCATCCTCGCCCTGAACGCCGAAGGCGTGGTGGAGCCCGTGGGGAAGGCGTTGGGGCGGACACGGGCCCGGGGGGCCCTCCTGGACGCGCTGGCCGATCGGATCCCCACGGACACCACCGTCCGGTTCGGCGTCGTGCACGTGGGGGCGGGGGACGTCGCCGAGGAGGTAGCCCAGCGGATCCGGGGCCATTGGGGCCGCGACACCGAAGTCCTGGTCGCTCCCTGCACCCCCGTCATCGCCACGCATCTCGGCATCGGTGCCTGGGGCGTGGCCTTCATGGTGGAGGACTGAGGAAGGGCAGGCGTTCCGCGTCGCCGATCCACCCTCTATGTTGGCTGCTTCGAGACCGCCCGCCCTCCCGACTCCGCCACAACCCGCCATGCACTGTCGCCTTCCGCGAACCACCGCCGCACCCCTGGGGCTTCTCTCCGGCTCTCTCCTCCTCCTCCTCCTCGGTCTCCTGTCGAGCCCCGGGCTCGCGGCGGCCCAGGAGGCACCGCCGGTGGCGGGCATCCATACGGTGGACCAGCCGCCCTCGGTGGACGGGGACCTGGACGAGGAAGCCTGGCGTGCCGCCACCCCGCTGGACGGCTTCACCCAGCGCGAGCCCCAGGACGGCGACCCGGCCACCGAGTCCACCGAGGTCCGCATCCTCCAGGATTCCGAGGCGGTCTACGTCGGCGTCTGGCTCTTCGACTCCCGCCCGGACGCCATCG
>CAKZOQ010000180.1 GCA_937136445.1 uncultured Gemmatimonadota bacterium | reverse complement strand
GGTTCACCGATCGTGCCCGCTCCTCCACCTCGTCCTGTCCCTGCAGCCGTACCCGTTCCGCCGGCACGTCGAGGCTCACGATCTCCGCCAGCACCACCACCGGCTGTCCGACGTAGAGGTCGGACCAGTCGTCTCCCTTCGGACCGTCGGCCTGGGCCGTGCGAAAGCGACCGCTCCCCTTCCGGGGCTCAAACCGGAGGTTCTCCGCCAGACGGGCGGTCGGGGTGACCAGGTCCGCCAGCGTCATCTCGTCCGGTCGGACGTAGTCGTCCGCCAGGGGGTCGGGGAGGCGATCCCGCTGGGCGGTACCGTCGCGGATCCGTCGGCCGGTGCGCCCCTCCCGGCTGCTCATGGGGTCCTGCGCCCCACCATCATGCCCGCCCCCGGCCCACGTCCACGTCCGTGCCTTCCAGCAGGTAGAAGGGGTAGACCATGTTGCTGCGGGTGTTGGTGGAGCGGATGGTGTAGTCCAGGGTGATGGCCAGCCGGCCGCCGGTCTGGTCCGCCACCGCCACCGTCACCTCGTGGAGGATCACCCGGGGCTCGTGGAAGAGGACCGCCCGCTCCACCACCGCCTTCACCTCGGCGAGGGTGGCCGCGCTCATCCCCTCGAAGACGAGCCGCTTCAGCCCGCACCCGTAGGTGGGATGCATGACCCGCTCTCCGGGGGCGGTGCCGAAGAGGATCCGTAGCGCCTGACGGATTTCCTCCTCCCCCGACACCATCAGGGCCCGCTTCCCGGACCGGGTGAAGTCCGGTGGGAAGGCCCATCCGCGTCCAAGAAACGCCCTCTCCGAACTCATCCGCCCCCGCTCCTCAGCCGCCGATCATGACGGTGGGGGCGCCCATGACGATGGACCCCCCGTGGGCCGTGACGTCGCCGATCCGGGCGGCCGGCTTGCCGCCCACCATCACCGTCGCCGAGCCCTTGGCGATGGCGTCGGGCGGGCCGACGCAGACCGCCTGGTCCCCCACCACCGCAGCGGGCATCCCTCCGATGAGAACGGTGGGCACACCCGGTCCCACGATGGGTCCCCCCACATGGGGGATGGGTGGGACGCCGGGGGTCTGCATGGGGCAGGTGTGCATGTCCGTGAGGCGTGCGGCTGGGGGCATTCGTCGTCCTCGCTGGCTAGTTGATCATGACCATGGCGCCCTTCACCGTCGTCTCGCCACTGGCGGAGAGCTCGGCGGAGGCCGTGCCCTGGGCCGTCAGGGCGGTCTGGGCGGAGAGGTCCACGTTCATTCCGTCGGCCGAGAGGTCGCCGGTGGCCGAAAGGCTGATGTTCTGGGTGGCCGTGAGGTTCAGGTTGCCGTCGGCCTGGATGGTGATGTCCTTCTGGGCCTTCAGCACGATCCCGGAGGAGTCCAGCGTCACCGAGTTGCTGTTGCCGTCGGAGACGGTGAGGGACTTCTGGTCGTCGTCCAGGATCACCGTGTTGCCGGCGGGGGTCTGGAGCGTGATGACCTTCTTCTCGTCGTCGAAGCGCAGGATGAGCTGCTCCGGCGTGACCACCGACCGGACCAGGTTGTCGGCCTCCCAGCTCTCCGCCGGCGCCCGGGTCTTGCTGTGGAGCCCACCCAGGATGACCGGGGCCGAGGGGTCGTTGGCCAGGAAGCCCACCACCACCTCGTCGCCGATGTCCGGGCGGAAGAAGACCCCGGAGTCCTGCGTGGCGTGGATGGATGCCAGGCGTGCCCAGAGCGTCTGGGAGTCGTCGCCCAGGACGGGAAAGCTCAACTGGATCTTCGGTTCGCCATCCGGGGAGGCCTTCACCGCCTGGACCACACCGATCTGCAGCCCCTCCACGCCGGGGGTCCACCCGGAGGCCGGCGGAGCCACGACGTCGGGGCGTCGGGTGAGCCATTCCGGCGCCAGGCCGAAGCGGGCGTCCGTGGTCCAGTTCCCTTCGGTGAGACGATGCTCCACCCCGGTGACGAAGACGGTGCCGCTGAAGCGCTCGCCCAGGCCCGACACCTCCATCAGCACGCCGGGCTTGGCCGCGGCGTGCCCCTGGAAGCGCATGTGGCCCCGGATCTTGGCCAGGCCGGCCCTGAGCTGACGCGCCTCGGCCCAGGCCGTCAGGCCCGCGGAGTCGATGGGAGCGCTGGTCTGGAGGCGGTACGAGCTCGGACCCACGATCCCCGCCAGCGTGCTCGCCTGGAGGTCCCCCTGCGAGGTGAGGGTGGGCGGGGACGCAGTCTCCTCGGTGACCTGCTGCCCGACGGGGTCCCAGGCCACCGCGGAGACCTGGGTGAGCTGCGTGCGGGCGTCGGCCTCGGCCTCGAACTCCATCAGCGTCTCCCCGAAGGCCACCGCCAGGACGGCGGTGCCGCCGGTGTCCGGTGCGCCCACCGTGACGGTGCCCTGGTCCGCCGAAACCAGCAGGCCCGCCGCCTCCGCCCGGGCCACCACGAAGTCCCAGTCCGTGCAGTAGTACTGGAGGATCTCGTCGTGGGTGACGTCGTCGCCCCCGGTCACCTGGGCCGAGAGCCCGGAGTAGCCCGATACGACCTCCCGGATGACGGCGGCGTCGGTCTTCTGGGTGAACTGGGCATTCTTCCGGCCGATGGTCATGGCCACCGCCGGGTCCTGGCACTCCACCTCGAGCCGCGATCCGCCCACCCCCGCACGGATGCCGTGACGGATCACCACGCCACTGAAGATCTGCTCCTCGTCCTGGCCGCTCCCGTAGCCCGCGGAGACGGCGATGGTCGCTCCGGGCTGGAAGGTCGCGGCGTTGCTCACGGGGAAGTCCTGCTCCGCAGCGTCGCCGTCGACCAGGACGAGCCGTGCCCACGGGATGCGGTTCACATCGTTGCGGACTTCGACGGAGAGGATCGCGTAGGTGTCGTCGATCGTCGTGCCGTCGCTGGTGATGGTGAGACGGACGACCGATGAGTCCGCTGGGACGGGGCTATCGGGCATGGCTCGCCGGGGCAGGGGGGAGTGGGTCGGGGAATGCCCGGAGCACCGAGATCCTCAGCGGCCGCGCCGGGGTCGGGCAGGCCTGCGGCGGGGGTACCTACGCACGCTGCGGGAGCCTTCGTTCCGGTTCGGGCGGGGCTGAAGAGGCGGCAAGCTGATGCGGGTCCCCGGCTCCAGGCTTCCGACCTCGCTCAGGTCGTTGTAGCGGGCGACGTCCACGTAGTACGAGGCGTCCTTGTAGATGCGGTGGCAGAGCAGGGGCAGGGTGTCGCCCTCCCGGACCACCACTACGTGGCTCAGGTCCGGGGAGGCGCGCTTCGCACGGAGGGACTCCTCCCGGTCGGACATGAACCCTGCGAAGGACATCTTGGCCTTGGCCCGGAGAGGGTCCCCACCGGGCTCGAAGACGGTGAACTCCACGGACATCGTCTTGAGGCGCCCGTAGAAGAGGAGGGCGCCCCAGGTGAGCTTGGCGATGCTGGGTTCGTGATTC
>CAKZOQ010000179.1 GCA_937136445.1 uncultured Gemmatimonadota bacterium | reverse complement strand
CCGAACTCCAGGGCGTGATGGGCAGATACTACGCCCTCGCGGCGGGCGAGGACCAGGGCCGAGACCAGGCCGCCCCGAGGACCGTAGAGCCGATCCGCCCGGGCCTGCACCGCCGCGCGGTGGCGCACAAGCCCCCACCGCACCGCGGCCAGGGGACCCGGGCGATCGGTGGTCACCCGGCGGGCCTCCTCGACGAAGATGACGCCGCGACCGTACCCCTCGCGCCACCGCCCCCGAAGCTCCAGGGGCCGGCCGGCGGGTAGTACCTCGTCGGACCAGACGCGCTCCGGCGTACACCCCGGCGCGTCGGACCGGACCAGCGGCGCGGATCCCGTCCCCGTGGGTGCAAGGAGCCGGCCCCGGAGTACCACCGGCCCGGGATCCGCCGGCGGACAGCTCTGCAGCGACGCCTGTCGCAGGCCCATGCCTCCCGCGCCGGCGAGGAGGGCGAGAATGAGCGCCGCCTGGGGGGACGGGGAGGGGCGGCGCCATAGCCAGATGGGCACCGCCAGGAGGAGGAGGGCGGCGGCTCCGGTGGTCCAGGGAGCCGGCGACGCCAGGCCGGCACCGGCCGAGAAGGCCAGCGCCACCCGGAGGACCGGGGGATGGGCCGTCAGGCCGATCCCCGGACCTCCTTCGTCCGGAAGGTCATGTGGCTTCCGCGTCCTCCTGTTCGGCCATGAAGAGCTCCTGCTGGGCGCGATCCACGAACCGCAGGGATTCCTCGCGGCTCTCCTCGGCCAGGCGTTCCCGGAGGATGCGCCGGACCTTCAGGTCCGAGCGGATCCCCGCCACCAGCATGATCACCATGCCGACGAGCACCCCGGAGAAGGCCACCAGGGTGAGGGGGACCCCGTAGAAGGTGGCGAACCCCAGACGGAGGGTGACGCGCTGGCCGCCGTTGAGGGAGGCGAACGCCATGGCGAGAGCGAGCACCAGCAGGACCCCGGCGCCTCCCGCGAGTCGACTCATCCCGTGCCTACCAGCTCCTGGGGGCCCAGCTCCCGGCCGACGAAGGTGGCTCCGGTGGTGGTCTCGAGCACCACCTTCGTGTACTGCCCCACCAACTCCGGTTCCCCAGGGAAGGCCACGACCTTGTTCCGTCGGGTCCGCCCGAGCATCTGGCCCTCTCCACGGGCCTCCTTCTCCACCAGGACCTCCTCCACCCGACCCACCTCGGCGCGGTTGATCTCGCGCTGGATCTCGAGACGCAGGTCGATGAGTCGCTCCAGCCGCTCCTGCGCAACGTCGTCCGGCACGAAGTCCTCCTCCGGAAGCCGCGTGGCCGGGGTCCCCTCACGAGAGGAGTACTTGTAGGTGAAGGCATCGTCGAAGCGGACCCTCCGCATGAGCTCCAGGGTGGCCTGGAACTCCTCCTCCGTCTCGCCGGGGAAGGCGACGATGATGTCGGTGGAGAGGCTGACGTCCGGAATGGCCTCGCGGACCATCTCCACCTTCTCCAGAAAGCCCTCGACGGTGTAGCGGCGCAGCATCCGCTTGAGCACCCGGTCCGCACCGGACTGGGCCGGCAGGTGGAGCTGCTCGCAGACGGCCGGCTCGGTGGCCATGACCTCCACCATCTCCGGGGTCACGTCGTTGGGGTGCGGGGAGGTGAACCAGACCCGACGGATCCCGTCCACCCGTGCCACCGACTGGAGGAGGTCGGCGAAGCCCCACCCGTCCACGGCGTAGGAGTTCACCGTCTGGCCCAGGAGCGTGACGTCGCTCACGCCGCTCTCCGCCAGGCCCCGGATCTCCTGGAGGACTTCGCGGGGATCCCGGTTCTTCTCGTCGCCGCGGACGTAGGGCACGATGCAGTAGGTGCACCGGTGGTCGCAGCCACGTTGGATGGGCACCCAGGCCGAAGGGCCCTCGGAGCGGCGCTGCTCCAGGCCCTGGTAGTTCTCCCCGAGGCTCAGGTCCAGGACCGCCAGCTCGGTGACCTTCTTGCGGGCGGGCGCCACCTCATCGGTCGATCCCGAGCCATTCCCCGGGGTCCACCCCGGACCCCGCAGCTTCTCCAGCGCCTCGGGCAGGTCCCGGTACCCGTCGGGGCCCATCACCAGATCGACCCGACGGCCCCCGTCCAGGAGGGATTCGCCCAGCCGCTGGGCCATGCACCCCGTCACCCCCACCACAACGTCGGGGCGCTCCTTCTTCAGTCCCCCGAGCTGAGCCACCCGGCCCAGCACCCGCTGCTCGGCATGCTCCCGGATGGCGCAGGTGTTCACCAGGACCACGTCGGCCTCCTCAGGGCTCTCGACGATCTCGTAGCCGTCGGACTCGAGGATGCCTTCCATGAGCTCGCCGTCGCTGATGTTCATCTGGCAGCCGTACGTCTCGACGTACGCGCGCCGACGCGGGGTTGGGGTGGAGGTCATGGCTCGGGGAGGTGCGGGCGGACAGGGCCCGTTCAGAAAGGGCTCAGACGCGGGGCCATGCAATATACAGATGGTCCCCGTCCCCCTGCAGGGTACCGGGAACCACGCCCCCGGCCCCGTCCGGCGGGGATCCTCGAACACCCACCCGGAGGTAGTCCCCGGTGAGGGCCTGCTCCCCACCCACCTCCACGACGACCCGAGCGTCCGCCCCCACCCTGCCCTGGCGGTAGGCCCGACCCTTCGCCTGAGCCAGCTCGCGAAGCTCGCGGCTTCGTTCCCCCGCCACCCGCTCCGGCACCGGATCGCTCAGCTCGGTGGCCGCCGTGCCGTCCCGGGGCGAATAGGGAAAGACGTGCAGGTACGTGAAGGGCAGCTCCTCCACCAGGGCCCGGGTGCGGGCGTGATCGGCATCGGTCTCGCCGGGGAAGCCGGTGATGACGTCGGCGCCGAGCCCCAGCGGATGGACCCGCCCTGCGATCTCCAGCACCCGGTCGCGGTACTGCTCCCGGGTGTGCCACCGGCGCATGCGACGAAGTACGGGATCGGCCCCGCTCTGGAGGGGCATGTGGAGGTGCGGCACCACCCGGCCGCCGGAAGTTTCCAAGAGCTCCAGCAGGAGATCGTCGATCTCGGTGGCCTCCACGCTCCCCAGGCGGAACCGGACCTCGGCGACGGCGTCCAGGAGCCGGGCCGTGAGCCGGGAGAGCGTCCAACGGGGCTCCAGGTCCCGCCCGTAGTGACCGATGTGGATCCCCGTGAGGACCAGCTCTGGATGGGTCCGGGCCAGGAGTCGGGCCTCGGCCACGATCTCGTCCGGAGATCGGGACCGGGAGGCCCCCCGGGCGAGGCGGGTGGCGCAGAAGGAGCACTTCCGGTCGCACCCGTCCTGGATCTTCAGCCACCCCCGAGACATCCCGCGGCGGCGGCGCAGGAGCTCGCCACCGATGGGTTCGCCGTGGATGCGGTCCAGGCCGGCCCGCACCTCGATCTGGACGGGTCGGGGGAGGGCGGAGACCGCCGCCCCGGCGACGGCCACCGGATCGTGGCCCTCCACCACCCCGGATACCTCGTCCATGGACCGGTAGGCGTCCGCCTTCAGAGCCGCCGAGCAGCCGGCCACCACCACCTTCGCCTCGGGGTTCTCCCGCCGGATGCGTCGGATGAGGCGGCGGGCGGAGGCGTCGGCGGCGTTGGTCACCGTGCAGGTATTCAGAACGCAGACATCCGCTTCAGCCCACGATTCCACGGTCCGGGCCAGACGCGCCTCTCCCTCCTGCCGCATCCGCTCGGTGTCGTACTGGTTGGCCTTGCACCCGAAGGTGTGGAAGTACATCCGGGGGCCGGAGCGCTCGGCCACGGTGCGGGCGGTCCTAGGCGGTTGCGGCATCATACGGCGTCACGGCTCCTCCCCGATGCGCCGCATCGCATTCGTCGCTCTTCCTGGTCTGATACTCGCAAGACCCTCGTGCGCGGCCGTACCCCACTTCCTCAGCACCCTTCTAGAGCCCCGACACCCGGAGGGTCAGCGACCCCCGCCAGAAGTCCTCCACCACGCCGATCTCCGAACGCTCCCCCCACTCCACCGCCAGATCCAGACCCGCCAGGACCAGGGGGCCGGTGCTGGCCAGATCGAGTCCGATGCCCCCCGTCCACGCCGTCTCCGACGCGGGCTCGCCGTTCAGGGAGAAGGGAAGGTCCGCCGAGCGGTAGCCCACCCGGATGGGTGCCTGCCGTCCGAGGAGCTGCGCGCGGGACAATTCGATCCCGGCGCCGTAGGCGGTGACGTCCCGGGCGATGCCGGTCCGGAGATCGTCCCCCGTTCCACCCCAGCTCGCCCGACGGAGGCTGGCGTTCACCAGGAGGCCGGGGGCCAGCATGGCCGACGCCCCCACCCGCAGCTCCAGGGGGAGGTCGAAGGTGCGGTCGTCCTGTTCCTCGGAGTCCGCCTGGGCCGTGAGCTCGGAGGACCAGGTCACGCTCCCGGCGAGTCGGGCGATCTGTCCCACGTTCATCGAAGCCCCGCCCGTGACGGAGGTCCCGGAGTACTCCCACCGCCCGCCCTCCTGGAAGTCCGAGACCGTGCCGGTGAGGCTGACACCGTCCAGCGACCGGATCAGGGTGCGAAGGGTCGAGCCCGTGTAGCGCCCCACGCTTACCCCCACCTGAAAGGCCGAGCCCACCGGACGGGCGAGCCCCAGACGGACCTCGGAGATCCCCCCGGACACGTCGAAGCTGTCCACGACGGCCACCGGGCCCTCCTCCAGATCGACGGTGGCGTTGCGGATGCCCGAGTAACGCTGGTCCAGCACCGAGCCGAAGGAGAAGGTGGCCATCCCGAAGTCCCAGGCCGGGTAGGAGATGCCCACAAGCGGAAAGCGCGTACCCTGGTAGCTTCCGGTCTCGCCGGTGTCGGTGCGTCCCAGCTCCACCCAGGAGGGCTGGGCGGTGAGGACGGCGCCGGGGATCCCCAGGAGCGCCGCCGCCGCCGGATCCGAGGGGAGCACCCGACTCCCCAGGAGGCCGATGCCCACATTGCCCAGGGACCGGGTCCGGGCGTCCAGCGACTCCACCGGCAGGCCCAGGCCGGCGGAGTTGTAGATGGACTGCCCGTGGAGCGACGCCGGGCCCAGCGCCGCGGCGACGAGAAGAAGGGCCGGGAGGCGCATGGCCGGGGAGCGGGAAGGAGCGGTCATGGCAGTTCCACCGTAGCGCCGGTGGTGAGGATGATCTTCAGTCGAGGCTCCAGTTCGCTCCCGGGACCGTGGAAGGACGCGAAGGCGATGGAGAGGGGCTCGAAGGTGGAGAGGAGGGCCACGTAGACCGGCGCGTTCTCGCCGGTGGCGGTCTCGCCCCGGAGCTGATCCTGGATGAACTCGGTGACGGGGATCTCGATCTCGGCGCCCTCCCCTTCCGCGAACAGGTTCGGTCCGACCCGTCGGCCCACCGACCCGGTGAGGGAGGCTCCCAGCGGCGACTTGGGAAGGACCTCGGGCGCCAGGACCGGTCGGACGTCCAGGTTCACCGTGTCCGTCGGCTGGAAGGCCGGCGGGCCCGCGCGGGTCCGGAAGACCAGCGCCGCGTAGTTGATCTGGTCCGGATCCACCGCGACGGGACACCCCACCCGCTCACAGAGCGCCGGCGGCCCGGTGAGCGTCTCGGGTGCCCGAACCTGCAGGACGGTGCGCCAGGACGGCGTCCCGCCGATGCGGATCCCGTCCGGGGGGGGCTCCGGCACCGGGGAGTAGATGAAGGTCAGGTCCCGCCGGGTCACCGTCGACGACACCACCGTGTCCGGATCGAGGGTGGATTCCACATCCAGGCTCAGGAGGATCCGCTGGACCTGGATGCGCTCGCCCGGGGTCTCGACACCCACGACGATGCCCTGGTCCAGGGCGGTGGTGTCCCGCCACTCGGCGAGCTGCGCGGAATCCACCGGGAAGTACACGGTGTCGTTCTCCGCCGGGTCCCAGACCATCTCCCCGAGCGGACGGGCCGATCCGGCGCCAGGCTCACCCCAGGGGCGGGCGTCTCCGATGGTGTCCACCGCCCGCTCCCAGGTGGTGGATGCGGGGTCCCAGACCTGGGAGAGGGCGCCGAGGGTCACGGTGACGGGCTCCTGATTGGTGCTGGCCTCGGGGTCCAGGACCACGCCCACCCGGCCCGCCCGGAAGATGGGAAGCGAGTCGGCCCGGGTCCCACCGGTGCTGTCCCGGACGGTGATGGTCCGGGGGAAGGCGGCAAAGCGACCCAGCGTTCGGGCGTCGAGGACGCCTTCGAAGTCCTCGGCCAGGACCCCGGAGCCAAGATCCGAGGCGGAGCCGAAGCCCGGGAAGACCTGGAGGCCGCCGCCGAACTCGTCCCACGACAGGCCAGCCTCCACGGTAATGGGTTCGGGCGGGAGGACATCCGGGTCCACCGAGGTCGGCGGAGTCTCTTCACATGCGACGGTGGCGAGGGCCAGGACGGCCAGGGCCACGAGGGGGAGGCGGTTCACGTTGGATCCTGGAGCGCGGGGCTTCCGACGGATGGGGGGGACACCGGA
>CAKZOQ010000178.1 GCA_937136445.1 uncultured Gemmatimonadota bacterium | reverse complement strand
GGTGAGGTGAGGCGCATGGGGTTCTCCGTCACACGGTGAGCGAGAAGTCGCTCGTGCTGTCGCCGAACTCGCTCACGTCGTCCATCCCCAGCTTGTGCATGGCCGTGAGAAGCACGTTGGCCATGGGCGTGCCGTCCGGCGCCTTGAGGTGCATGCCACCCTCCAGCCGTCCGTTGGCACCGCCGGCGAGGAAGAGCGGGCAGCGCTTGTGGTTGTGCACGTTCGGATCACCCATGGGCGATCCGTAGACGATCATGGTCTTGTCCAGGAGGTTCATGTCGCCCTCCTGGATCTCCTGGAGCCGCTCCATGAAGTAGGGGAGCAGGCTTACGTGGTACCGGTTGATCCCGGCGAAGTCGTGGATGTTCTCCTCGTTCCCGCCGTGGTGCGAGGCCGGATGGAAGGGCTTGTCGATGCCGCTCTCCGGGTAGACCCGGGCCGAACCGTCGCGACCCATCTTGAAGCTGAAGACCCGCGTCATGTCCGACGCGAAGGCCAGGGCCTGCAGGTCGAACATGAGCTTCACGTGCTCGCCGTAGGAATCGGGCACGCCAGCCGGCGCCTCCGGGAGCTCCCGGGCCTCGCCGCTGCTGTTGCGGGCCTCGATCCCCTGAATCCGCCGCTCGATCTCCCGGACGTTCTCCAGGTACCGATCCATGCGCCGCTGATCCTCGGGCCCGAGCGTCCGACGCAGATCGGAGACCTCGCCCATCACCCAGTCGAGGATGCTCATGTTGGTCTGCCGCCGCGCCGCCCGCTGCTCGGGGGTACCGCCGGCCCCGAAGAGCTGGTCGAAGGCCACCCGGGGATCCCGGATCATGGGAAGGGGCTCCGTGGGGGAGGCCCAGCTGATGGAGTCCGTGTAGACGCAGGCGTACCCGTAGGCGCAGCCGCCGGCCTGGTCCACCGGCTCGATGCAGAGCTGCATGGAGGGGATGGGCGTGTCCTGCCCGAACCGCTCAGCGTAGAGCTGGTCCAGCGAACGCCCCACGAAGACGTCCGACCCTTCGGTCTGCTTGGGGTGGGACTGGGTGAGGAAGACGGCGCTGGACCGGAAGTGGTCCCCACCGATCTCCTCCGCGTCGAAGGCCTCGGCCATCCGCACGTCGGTGTTGCTGACGATGGTCAGGTAGTCCTGGAACTTCTTCATGGGCTCCAGGCTCGTCCCGGTGAGGTCGAAGTCACGACCCACCTGCGCCGGGGACCAGAGATTGTTGGTCAGGCCGTACTCGCTGCTGCCGGCAGCGCCGTGGACCATCTCGATCCCTACGAACCGTGTGGCGTCCAGCTCTTCCTTGGTGGCCCCCATGAGGCGCCCGGCAGGAAGCATGGCATCCAGGAGCGGCAACGAGACGGCTGCTCCGGCTCCACGAAGAAAGGTCCGGCGCGAGAGGTGCTTTCCGGTGGTGATGTGCATCAGGAGTTCTCCTTGGAGTCCGCTGCTGGATGGGGCGTGATCGTGTGGATGTCCGTCACTGGGGGCCGTCGGCGTCGTCGGTCGTGGCCTCGGTCCGCTTCATCTGGAAGGCCGGGCTCTCGATGACGCCCATGATGAAGGTAGACATCTGGTAGTCGTGCTGCGCCGCGTCGTGCGTGATGGCGCGGATCGTCGGCTGATCGAAGTACTCCACCCGGCGCCCCAGGGCGTAGGCCATGAGGTTTTCGGTGAAGGTACGGAGGAAGGGCTCGGGGCGTTCCTGGAGCGCCTCCACCAGGTCCGCCGCGCTGTTCAGCGGCGTCCCGTCGTAGAGGGTGCCCGAGGCGTCCACCATCACCCGGCGATCCTTGATCCGGTACCGCCCGGTGACGTCGAAGTTCTCCAGGGCCAACCCGATGGGGTCGATGACGTTGTGGCACGACGCACAGGACGGGTTCGCCCGGTGCATGGCCATGAGCTCCTTCACCGTCATCGTCTTCCCGCCCTCGGCGCCCTCCTCCGTCTCCTCGAGCTCCGGAACGTTGGGCGGCGGCGGCGGCGGCGGGCTGCCTAGCAGAACCTCCATGACCCATTTGCCGCGGAGCACCGGCGAGGTGCGGTTGGCGTGCGAGGTCAGGGTGAGGATGCTGGCCTGGCCCAGGAGGCCCCGGCGGGCGGGATCGACGTGCTCCACCCGACGGAAGTGCTCTCCGGCGACGCCGGGGATCCCGTAGTGCTGGGCGAGCCGCTCGTTCACGTAGGTGTAGCGAGCGTCGAGCATGTCCATGACGCTGCCGTTCTCCTCCACGAGCTCGTTGAAGAAGGTGGTGGTCTCCTCCACCATCATCTCCGCGAGCTGCTCGTCGTAGTTGGAGAACATGAGGGCATCCGGGTGCACCTTCTCGATGTCGGGAAGGCGCAGCCACTGGGCGGCGAACCGCTCACCCAGCGCCTCGGCGCGGGGGCTGGCCAGCATGCGCTGCACCTGGCCCTCCAGCGCACCGGGCTCGAGGAGCTCGCCCCGCTCGGCCATCTCGCGGAGTTCCTGATCCGGAGCGGTGGCCCAGAGGAAGTAGGAGAGCCGTGAGGCCAGATCCACCTGGCTGAGCCGCTGGGCGCCGGGCACCCCGGCCACCTGGGTGGGCTCCTCGAAGCGGAAGAGGAAGTGGGGGCTCGCCAGGATGGCCTGGAGGGCCGTGCGCACACCCGTCTCGAAGCCACCCTCGACCCGACCTTCGTCATAGAAGGCCATGAGGTCCGAGAGGTCGTCCTGCGAGAGGGAGCGGCGGTAGGCCTGGGCGCCGATGCGCTGGATGATCTCCTCGGCACAGGGCCGCTCGTCGGAGGGCGTGGTCGGCCGGCAGGTGAAAATGGCCTGG
>CAKZOQ010000177.1 GCA_937136445.1 uncultured Gemmatimonadota bacterium | reverse complement strand
CGATGTGACCGACCCGCCCGCCTCCGCCAGGAGGAGTCGTTCGTCGCGGGGATCCCGGGTGGTATCCTCGTTGAGGGTACGCCAACGGTATCCCAGCCAGAGGACGGCGTAGGCCGGAGCGGGCCAGAAGGAGGCCCCCGCTTCGAGCCAGGCCTCGTGATCCCACTGCCCCTCCCCTACCGGAATGACCTCGGCGTCCTGCGGGAAGTCCACCACCGGCACCTTCGCCGTGTAGCGGGCGGAGATGGGGACGGCGCCCCCGGCCAGGCGGACCAGGGTGTGACGGGCCGAGAGCCGGATGTCACCGATGCCCTGGCTGGTCCGGTCGTCGCTGACGTCATCGAACCGGAGGTGGAACCAGGGCACCTGGGCCCAGAGGTCCAAACGGTCCGTCACCCCGACGAGGATGTCGAGGAAGACGGCGCTGGACACGCTTCGAGCGTCGTCGTTGAGGAACGGGCGCCGGTCGCCGTCGGCGCGGAACTGCTCGGTGGTGCGGTGGTGGAAGGCCGAGACCTTGGCCCACCAGTTGCCGTGGCCTTCCGGCCATTGGGCGGCCGAAGGCGTCGGGAAGAAGCCCTGCAGAGCCACCAGGGCGGCGAGGAGCCCGAGGAGCCGCGCCTGCGAAGGCCCGGGCCGTCGCACGGACTCCCCCTCCGTCATCCCTCCATCCCGTACGTGGTGGCGTCGGGCTGAAAGAAAGCATACGCGAACCAGAAGAGGACGTAGGAGTCCGCCTGCTGCTCGAGTTCCATCCCCACCAACGGGCCCTCGGTGGCTCGATGGTCCGACCCAGGATGTCCCAGCGGGTCCCCGTCTGGTCGTCCACGAAGGAGGTGCCGTCCGAGTGGAAGGTGAGCTGCTCGCCTTCCACCGTGGGGGCCCGGTAGAGCGCGGCGGTGCCGTCGTCTTCGGCTTCCCAGAAGACCACCACGGCCTCGCCCGCCACCTCCTCGTTGATGGCCGCCCGCGCGCCCAGGCTCCGGAGCTCGCCGAAGGGCCATCCCCGGCCAGCCGTCGCATCGGCCCGGGCCAGGAGGACCCGCTCCTTGATGGGCCGCTGCGTGTTCACCGGCATGGGGAAGAGGAGGTCGTCATTGGTGAGCTGGTCGTAGGACTGGTACGGGTAGACCTGGTAGTTGCGGTCGTGGCCCGTCTCGCTCCCCACCACCGTGGTGGAGGGGTGGAGGGCCTTCCAGCGGGCCCAGCTCGTCTCCACCACGGGAATGGGCTCCAGTCGCTGGCCCTGGAATCCCGAGCAGCGTCCGTTGGCGGTGAGCTGGGGTCCGAAGATGTCGCCGGACTCCCGGTCGTACATCACCAGGTTGTTGGCGTACAGGAGACCGGACACCCCCAGATCCAGCCGACTGCCAGTGGCGGAGCTGGGGTCGAAGGCCAGGCCCGAACCAGTCAGAGGGCAGAAGGTCACGGTGACCCACTCGCTTCCGAACCGGTCGTGGATGATCTCGTGGTGCCAGAGGATGTTGTGGGGGTAGGCCCGTGGCTGACCATTCAGCACGATGCCCAGCACCTTGTCGGCGGGCCGGAGGTAGGCGGCTTCGGGGCTGCCATCCGACACCTGGGTGGGTTCGGTGAGGGCGGGGATCCGGTCCGGGGGCAGGCTGGTGGCCAGGAGGTCGGTATCCAGGTTGCACACGGCCCCGGCGTCAGGGAGCCCGTCCGGATCCTCGAAGGAGGTCGGAGAGTCGTTCGAGCATCCGGCGAGGGCGAGCAGGCCCGCGACGACGAGCAGGCGCCCTGCGTCTGCGAGGGGGTTCGGTGGCATGGAGGGGGCTCCGGGAGAGGTTCCGTTCGTGGGATCAATGCGTGGGCGTCGCCACCGGTTCCGGGCCGTCGGTGGCGATGGGCAGGGTCAGGGTGAAGCGGGCGCCTCCTTCCGGGCGGTTCTCCGCACGCAGCGTACCGCCCCAGCCTCGAGCCAGACGTCGGGCGATGGCAAGGCCCAGCCCAGTCCCCTCACCCTCCGCCTTGGTGGTGACGAACGGCTCGAACAGCGTAGGTAGGAGTTCCTCCGGGATGCCTGGTCCCTCGTCCACCACCATGATACGGACGTCGTCTTCTCCGCCTCTGGTGATCAGGCGCACCCGCCCTCCGCCGTCCCGAGCCACCTCGTAGCTGGCGTTCGATACCAGGTTGAGCAGGATCTGCTCTACCTTGGCTGCAGTGGCCTGCACCGGTCCCTCGTACTCCAGGCTGTGCTCGAGGGTCACGCCCGTTGGGATGGCCATCCGTTGAACGCGAACCAGCCGCTCGACCAGAGGCCCCAGCTCCACCTTCTCTCCGCTGGACTCGTCGCGGGAGAAGCCCAGAAGCTCCCGGATGAGGTCGTGCATCCGCTCGGCCTGCTCCCGCACCACATCCAGTACCTCCGCGTCCTCCTGGCAGGTGGCGCCGAGCTCAGCGTGGGCCAGGATGGCCGTGAGGGGATTGTTGAGTTCATGGGCGACTCCAGCCAGCGCCTCACCCAGCGCGGCGAGCTTCCCCTGACGTTCCAGCTCCCTTTCCCGGGCCACCTCCAGCGATCGATCAAGGACGAGAACCTGATGCCGATCCCCCTCCGGTTCGGGGATGGCAGCCACGAACGCGGGGATGGGGCGGTCTCCCCCCTGGGAGCGAAGGCGGATCTCTCCGGTCCATCCACCGAGGGCGGCGAGGTCGTCGAGAGTCTTCACACGCGGCACCGAGAGGACGTCGGCGAGGGGGAGGCCCCGAAGCTCCATTGCCTCGTCGCCCAGCATTTCGCGCACGGCCGGATTGGCGGAGAGGATCCGGGCACTCCCGTCGACGAGGAGAACGCCCATGGTGAGGTTCTCGGTGAGGATGCGGTAGCGTCTTCCAAGGCTGCGGGCGTACAGAGCGAACCAGGCGACGAGGGCGTTTGTGGCCGTAACCGCCACCGCGAGGAGGAGGACGGTCTGAGGCGTCGCAGGGTTCCCGTAGCCCGCACCGAAGAGCAGCTCGCCTACCGCCACCCACAGCCCCGAAATCGACACGGCCACCCACCCGATGCTTCGACCCCCATGGAAGGTCAGTAGGGCCACGGGGAGCACGTGCACCCACCAGAGGAGGTGCGACGGTGGACCCACCAGTGGAATGAAGACGGGGTGGAGGGCCGGAACAAGAAAGAGGAGGGCGAGGCCGAGGCGCGAAGGGCCGGGTTTGGAACGGGGTATTCTGGGCGCTCCCATAGCGAGGCCGGGGAGGAGGAACGGACAGCTCGTCGTCTCCTCAACGCACCGCTCCTACCGGCGGGTTCCGATGTTGGGGCCGGGTGTTTCCCCATCCCGGGCGGTAGTACCTTGCGGTCCCTGCGAACGGCCACCCGGATTCCGCCATGAGCGCCCCCGACCTCTCCATCCCTACGCCCCGGTGCAGCCGTCCCCCGTCGGACCCGCCCGTCCCCACCGACCTGCGGGAGGATGCCCGGAATCCCGGAACCGCCCTGGCGTTGGACTGGGTCCGGGAGGTGCGAGTGAACCGC
>CAKZOQ010000176.1 GCA_937136445.1 uncultured Gemmatimonadota bacterium | reverse complement strand
TCGATGACGGCGGGCGCCGGGGCCTGGGCGGAGAGGGTGGACGACGCGAGGAGGAGGGCTGCCGCAAGGAAGCTGGCGGCGACGGAGGGACGGGAGTGTGGACGCATGGGCCTCGGGGGTGGAAAGAAGAACGCCGCCGGGGGCGCACCGGCCCCAAGGTGCGGCCTCGCGCCCCTCTCCGCCACGAGCGGCCGCCGCCTGTCTCCACAGGGTCCTGACAAACCGCTGACCCGGGCCCCACCTGCTCGGTCCGCCGAGCCCCGATCTTCCAGGTGGGACGCTGGGAGGGACTCGAACCGGGACGGTGCGGGGTGGAGCGGACGGAGGGTGGCGGGGACGGGGAGACGAGGATGGGACGGTCTGGGGTGGGATGGTCCCTGGGTGTCTGGATCGCGTTGGCGGTGCTCCCCGTGGGTGGTGCGGGGCAGGAGGTACGGGAGGGGAGTGCCGCCCCGGTCCGCTCGGCTCCTGGGGCCGGCGAAGCCACCGTCCTCGCCCTCCCCAGGATCTCCGGGGGGATCGTCTTCGACGGGATGCCGGACGAGGCGGCGTGGACGGCGCTGGAGCCCCTCCCCGTGGTCCAGCACTGGCCAGACTTCGGGGCGCCCATGTCCCGACGCACCGAGATCAGGGTGGCGTACGACGACGAGTACCTCTGGGCCTCGGGCCGGTTCTACGAAGAGCCCGGAGAGGTGGCGGGGAACTCGCTGCAGCGGGACCGGTGGGACGGGGACGACGCCTTCGACCTCATCATCGACTCCTTCAACGACGATCAGACGGCGCTGAAGTTCACCACCACGCCGCTGGGCATCCTTCTGGACGGCGAAGTCCTGAACGATGCCCAGTGGAGTGCCGGTGTGCCGGCGTTGAACAACGACTGGAACACCTTCTGGGCGGCGGAGACCACCCGGACGGACGAGGGCTGGTTCGCCGAGGTGCGCATCCCCCTCTCCAGCCTGGGATTCGACGTGTCCGACGGGAAGGCGGTGATGGGGCTCATCGCGGCACGCTACCTGGCCGGCCGGAACGAGAAACACATCTTCCCGGCCATCCCCCCGGACTGGGACATGGCGGACCACAAGCCGTCCCAGGCCCGCGACGTGGTCCTCACCGGCGTGGAGGAGCAGGCGCCGCTCTGGGTCACCCCGTACGCGCTCGCCGGGGTGGATCGCACCCGGGACGCCGACGCCGAGACCCTCCGTCCCCCGGAGGTGGACGTCTCCCGGGATGTGGGCATGGACGTGAAGTACGGCCTCTCCAGCAACCTTACGCTGGACCTCACCGTGAACACCGATTTCGCCCAGGTGGAGTCCGACGCCCTCCTGGTGAACCTGGACCGCTTCGGCCTCTTCTTCCCGGAGAAGCGCCAGTTCTTCCAGGAGCGCTCCTCCACCTTCGGGTTCGCCCTGGGCGAGGACAATCGCCTCTTCCATTCCCGGACCATCGGGCTGTCCGACGAGGGGCGACCCCTCACCATCTTCGGCGGCGCCCGTCTCACCGGGCGGGTGGGAGCATGGGACCTGGGGGCCCTCACCATGCAGGTGGACGGAGCCGAGGGAGGCCTCGACGAGAACGCCGGCGTGGTGCGGGCGAGCCGCCGGGTACTGGGCTCCGGGCAGGTGGGGGGCATGCTCACCAGCCGGGTCCGCACCGACGGGGGGACGGATCTCTCCATGGGCGTGGATGCGCGGGTTCCGCTCGGCGGTGAGATCCTCACCCTCCAAGTGGCCCAGACTCGCAACGAGGGCGATGCCACGACGCTGAGCGCGCTGGACCGGACCTCCGCCCGCCTCTTCTGGGAGCGGCGCACTCTCCAGGGAATCGGATACGACGCCAGCCTGACCTACTCGGGCCCGGGCTACGATCCGGCTCTGGGCTTCGAGGCCCGGGACGACTTCACCGCCACCCAGGGCCGCCTGGCCTACGTCTGGCAGCCGGAGGGCGGTCGCTTCGATCGGGTGCGGCTGCAGGCGGTGACCCGGAGCTTCTGGCGCAACGAGGACGGCTCGCTGGAGTCGTGGCTGGGGCGCCTCCAGTTCCTGACGGACCTGGCAGGGGGGCACTGGTTCAACCTCACCGGCAACCTCACCCGGGAAGATGTGGCCGACGGCTTCGAGCTCCCCGGGGCCGTGGTGGAGTCCGGCACCTACTGGGGCGCCAACCTGTTCAGTCTTCTGGACCTGAACCGGGCCCGGACCCTCACCGGGGTGGTGAATCTCTGGACGGGGCAGGCCTTCGACGGGTACCGGTTCTCGCTGCGCGTGGAGCCCCAGGTGAATTTCTCCCGCCACCTCTCCGTTTCGGCGAGCTACAACCTCCACCGCCTCTGGTTCCCGGACCGGGACCAGCGGGTGAACGCCGATCTGGCGGTCCTTCGGGTACGGGCGGCGCTGGACCCCAGACTCTCGGGGGAAGCGTTCGTGCAGTACTCCGCTGCCACCGACGCCCTCTCGACCAACTTCCGGGTCCGGTACCGCTTCGGGGAGGGGCGGGATCTCTACCTGGTGCTGGACGAGGCCCGGGACCTGGAGAACCGCCACGGATTGGACGACCTGGTCCTGGGGCGAACGGACCGCCGGCTTCTTCTCAAGTACAGTTGGGCTTTCCAGCCCTGAGAGCCCTCAGCCTCCGGCGGGCGAGGTCAGGACGAGCCACGAGGTGATGAGGAGGACGGCCAGACCCAGCCCCGCCTCCAGGAGCGCCGTCGCCGGGGGAGCCGCTCCCCCCTCACCGTCCAGGAGCTCCGGCACGGCCCGCTTCCAGTTCCAGGCCCCCAGCGCTGCCACGCAGACCACCACGGCCAGCTTGAGGAGGAGCAGTCGGCCGTGGGCGGTGGTCCAGAAGGCGGCGACGTCGGGGAGGTGAAGCCACGTGGCGTAGGCTCCGGTGAGAGCCAGGACCGCGGCGCCACCCAGAGCCACCGGAGTGAAGGCCGGAAGGAGCGCCCGAGCCCGGAGGAGTCGGGCCACTCGACCCTGACCGGTCCGCACCACCAGCAGGATCACGGCCAGCGTCCCCATCCACGCACCGGATGCCAGGACGTGGAGGCCGTCGGCTACCTGGGCCGCGGGGCCTTCGGCGGCGGCGTGTCCGGTGAAGGAGGGGAAGAACCCCAGGGCCACGACGAGGGCCGTGGCCACCACCC
>CAKZOQ010000175.1 GCA_937136445.1 uncultured Gemmatimonadota bacterium | reverse complement strand
CGTCGAGGATGTCCTCCAGACGTTCTCCGGCCCCGAGGCGCCGACCCACCGTCCGATTCCGACTCAGGTCTCCGGTACAGGTCAGCACCAGGTCCCCCATCCCCGCCAGCCCCGAGAAGGTTTCTCGCCGGGCGCCCAACGCCACCCCGAGACGCCGCATCTCCGCCAGACCGCGGGTGATGAGGGCGGCCAGCGTATTGTGCCCGAAGCCCAGACCGGAGGCCACGCCGGCGGCGAGGGCGATGACGTTCTTCAGCGCCCCCCCGAGCTCCACCCCCACCACGTCGGGGTTGGTATACACCCGGAAGGACTCGGTCTGGAAGAGGTGCTGAACGGTGCGTGCCGCCTCGGGGTCGTCGCTGGCGGCCACCACCGCCGTGGGGGCCTCCCGTGCCACCTCGGCAGCGAAGGAGGGACCGGAGAGGACGGTGAAGCGCTCCATGATGGCGGTGGGGAGGAGGTCGGCCATCACCTCGTCCATGCGCCGGAGGGTGGCGTGCTCGATGCCCTTGCTGGCGCTCACCACCAGGGCATCCGCGGCCAGGTGGACTGCTGCGGCCTCCATGACGGACCCGACGAACTGGGAGGGACTCACCGAAAGGACCACCTCGGCTCCCTCCACGGCCCCGGCGAGATCCGGTGTCGCTCGCAGGGCCTCCGGGAGGGCGACGCCCTCCAGGTAGGGGTTGGTCCGGTTCCGCTGGATCGACGCCGCGACGTCGGGCTCGTGGCACCAGAGGGCCACGTCGTGACCCGTCCGGGCCAGGAGGTGCGCCAGCGCCGTGCCCCAGGCTCCGGAGCCCAGCACGGCGACGCGGGTGGGGTCCTCGAGCGGGATCATGGTGCCCCTCCCGGTCCACCCCGCGCCGGCTCGTCCCCGCCTCCGTCGGCGGCTCCCTCATCTTCGGCGCCAAAGCGGTTCTCCTCTCCCGCCAGGAGGCGCTGGATGTTGCTCCGGTGCTTCCAGACGACGAAGGCGGCGAGTCCCAGGGTGAAGGCAAGGAGGCCGTTGGTGCGGGACTCGGGCTGGAAGAAGGCGACGAAGACCGGGAGGGAGAGGGCGGCACTCATGGAGCCCATGGAGACGTAGCGGGTCCCGAAGGCCACCACGAACCAGACGCCGAAGGAGGCCAGGACCGCCAGCGGTGCCAGCCCCAGGAAGACCCCGGCGCTGGTGGCGACCCCCTTCCCTCCCCTGAACTGGACCCAGAAGGAGAACATGTGGCCCATGATGGCCGCCGTCCCGAAGAGCAGCGTCCAGCCCAGGCCCGCCCCGCCGGCGAGGGACGGGAAGAACCAGACGGGTACGAACCCCTTGAGGACGTCCACCGTCACCACCGGCACCGCCCAGCGCCAACCCAGGATCCGCAGCGTATTGGTGGCCCCCAGATTCCCGGATCCATGGTCCCTGAGGTCGATCCCCCGACTCGCCTTTCCGGCCCAGTAGCTCGTGGGCGTGGCTCCCAGGAGGTAGGAGAGGAGAAGGAAGAGGTAGGTCATGGGCGGCGGGATGGGGTGCGCGGCGGATCCGTTGCGCGCGGCGTCTCGGTCCGCTCAGTCGCGGCTGCTCCGGAGGCTGACCCGGAGCGGGCTCCCGTGGAAGCCCCAGGCGTCGCGAAAGCCGTTCTTCAGATAGCGAACATAGTGGGCCGGCACCTCCCGCGGATAGTTCCCGAAGACCGCGAAGGTGGGGGGCGCGGAGGTGACCTGGGTGGCATACTTCAGCTTCACGGGCCGACCGCGGAAGTGGGGAGGTGGCTGCCGGGCCACCAGCTCCCGGAGGACTTCGTTCACCTCGGAGGTGTCGATGCGCCGACGGCGCTCCTCCTCGACCTCAAGGATCAGGTCCAGCACCTTGCGGACCCGCTGCCCGGTGAGGGCCGAGACGAACAAGAACGGCACCCATTGGAGGAAGGGCACCCGCTGCGCCACGGCGGCCTGCCAGTGGGGGGCGGTGAGGGTCTCCTTCTCCACCAGGTCCCACTTGTTGGCCAGGACGATGAGGCCGGATCCTGCGTCCCAGGCCTGGTTCGCGATGCGGATGTCCTGGGCGTGGAGGGCCTCGGTGGCGTCCACGAGCAGAACGCAGACGTCGGCTTCGTGGACCACCCGGTCCGTTCGCAGCGCCGCGTAGTACTCCAGCGAGTCGGAGACCTTGCTCTGCCTCCGTAGTCCGGCGGTGTCGACGAAGACGAGCTGGCGCCCGTGGTAGCGGAAGGGGGTGTCCACCGGGTCGCGGGTGGTCCCGGAGACCTCGCTCACCACCATGCGCTCCTCTCCGAGCAGCCGGTTCACGAAGGAGGACTTGCCCACGTTGGGTTTGCCCACCACCGCCACCCGGAGGACCTCCTCCCCGGCGGGCTCTTCGTCCTCCTCCGGGAAGGCCTCGACGATGCGGTCCAGGAGGTCGCCGGAGCCCTTCCCCGAGGTGGCGCTCACAGGCAGGGGCTCCCCCATTCCCAGACTCCAGAAGTCGTGGTGCCGATGGTCGTTGGGGAGGTTGTCCACCTTGTTCGCCACCAGCAGGACCGGGCGCTCCACGGTACGGAGGAGGGCGGCGAGGCGCTCGTCCAGGGGGTGGACGCCGTCGTGGCCGTCCACCACCAGACAGATGACGTCGGCCTCCCGCACGGCGTTCAGCGCCTGGGTCTTCACGGCCTTGTCCATGGACTCGTCCGACCCCTCGACGACCCCCCCGGTGTCCACCACGAAGAAGGAGTGACCCGCCCACTCCGCGTCGGCGAAGTTCCGGTCGCGGGTGACGCCGGGCCGGTCGTCGACGATGGCGACACGCTTGCCCAAGACGCGGTTGAAGAGCGTGGATTTCCCCACGTTAGGGCGGCCCACCAGGGCCACCACCGGGAGTCGTCGACTCACAGGCCCGCCAGCGCCTCGGTGATCTCGTATCCGGACACCACCCGCGCCGGCGCCAGCGCCTCCTCCACCCGGGCTCGGGGCACCGAATCGATGAAGAGGTCGTCGGCGTTGAGGGCCTCGGCGGGGAGCACCACCACGTCGCCGTCCCGGCTCTCGCCCAGATCGGTGAGGATGTCCTCGCCCCCCAATAGTCCCGCGATGGTCACACTCTCGCCGTAGAACCGGTTGGTGACCTCCACCACCTCCACCTCCGCACCGGTGGCAACGGCGAGGCGGGCGGCCTTCTGGGCGATGAAGGGCGCCATGGACCGCCCGGTGACGAGGCGCACCCGGCCGCCGTCCAGTCGAGGCACGTCGGCGAGCCCGGCGTCGAACCCGTCGAGGAAGCGGCGGACCGCTCCCACCCCGTTCTCATGGAGGGCGCCCTCGTCGTAGTAGGCGGTGTCGGGGAGGTCCCGACCGGCGATGAGGTACATCTCGTCGGCGGTGTAGGCCCAGCCGAACCCGCGCTCCCCCGCCGCTCGATCCCGTGCCTGGTCCACCTGGTCGATGGCCGCCCGAGCCTCGTCACGCTCCAGGGGGCGCACCGGCCGATGCACGTTGTACTTGGTGAGGCCCACCGGCACCACGGAGAGGGAGGCCACGCCTTCCCCGAGGGCCCAGAGCTCCTCGATGGTCCGGTCCAGATGCTCGCCGTCGTTGAACTCCGGACAGAGCACGACCTGGGTGTGGACCTCCAGCCCCCCGTCCAGGAGGTAGCGTAGCTGATCCATGATGAGTCCAGCCCGCTCGTTCGCCAGGAGGCGCTCCCGCACCTCCGGCTCCGTTGCGTGGACGCTGACGTAGAGCGGGGAGATCCGCTGGTCCACCAACCGCTGCAGGCCCTTGGGCCCCAGGTTCGTGAGGGTGACGTAGCTCCCGTAGCTGAAGGAGAGCCGGAAGTCGTCGTCCCGAAGCCAGAGGGAATCACGGACGTCCTTCGGATTGCCGTCGATGAAGCAGAAGACGCACTTGTTGGCGCACTCCCGGATGGTGTCCGGCTCGGGTACGATCCCCACCGGTGTGCCCGGATCGCGTTCGATCTCGTAGATGATCCGCTGTCCGTCGGGGGCCTCGGTCTCCAGCTCGAAGACGGTGTCGGAGAGCTTGAAGGTGAGGTCGATTCCGTCCCGCACGCGCTCCCCGTCGATCCGGACCACACGGGTCCCGATCTCCAGGTTGAGCTCGTCGGCGATGCTGCCGTTCTCGATTTCGGCGATGCGGACCACGGGGCGGCCGGGTGCGGGCGGTGGAGAGGCGAGGCCGAGAGGCCTATGAGCGCTAGCCTAAAAAGCTAACCGAGCTGCCAGGAGGACCCAACCACCCCCCTGCCCCGGCGGTTCGGCCGTGGCCAGTGTGCGGGGCGCCCGCTGGCCGACGGCGGCCCGCCGCCGCAAGTTGGACCCGGGATCCAGGGCCGGAACCCCATCCCGGTCCGGGACGTACGCAAGCGAGACCCGATGGCGCCCGTACGAGGCGTACGGCACCGCCGCGGACCCTGTGCGCTCGAGCCCCCCAACCTTCCGTCCGCTCACGTGTCCACCGAACCCCTCCCGCGCGTCCTGCGAAGCGACTCCCCCTTGCGCGCGAGTTGGGTCCTGGCAGGGCTTCTCGCGGTAGCCGCCTGCGAGCCGGTGGAGCAGGTCCAGGATCGGTTCCGCGGCCTCACCCCGCATGAGGCCTACCGTGCCTCGTTGGCGGAGGCGGGACTCACGGGTTCGGCGCTGGCTCGGGAGTGGATCGAGGCGGGCGAACGTTCGGCCCGGGAGGCCGTCACCGTCACCCTCCCCTTCTCGGAGGTGGGCTTCCTTCCGCCGGAGGATCCGGAGGCGATGGCCTACCGGGTGGAGGTGGGGAGGGGGCAGCGCCTCACCATGGAGGTGGAGCTGGACGGCGAGGAGCAGCCGCGGGTCTTCCTGGATCTCTTCCGCGTGCCCCAGGATCCCCGGGACCCCCTCCGCCCGGTGCTCTCCACCGACTCCATCCCCGGGAGCTGGAGCTACGAACCCTACCGTGGGGGGGAGTTTGTCCTCCGTCTCCAGCCCGAACTCCTTCGGGGCGGTCGGTTCGACGTGACCCTCCGTCTCGAGGCCCAGCTCGCCTTTCCGGTGGCTGATCACGATGTGCGGGACATCCAGAGCGTCTTCGGCATGCCTCGGGACGCAGGCCGCCGGTCGCACCACGGGGTGGACATCTTCGCACCTCGGGGGACGCCGGTGGTGGCGACCTCCGCCGGTGTGGTCCGGCGGGTCCGGGTGACGAACCTGGGCGGGAAGGTGGTGTGGCTCCGGGATCCGGCGCGGAACGCGAACATGTACTACGCTCACCTGGACAGCCAGGCGGTCTCGAACGGCGATCGGGTGGAGACCGGCGACACCCTGGGATTCGTGGGCAACAGCGGCAATGCCATCACCACCCCGCCCCATCTCCACTTCGGCATCTACCGCCGTGGGGAGGGCCCCGTAGATCCGGACCCCTTCATCCGCCGGCCGTCCGGGTCGCTGGCCGAGCGCACCGCGGACCTGGGCCGCCTCGGCGAGTGGGTCCGCATGGAGAATCCGGGGATCCGCCTCCGGGAGTCGCCGAGTTCCCGGGCGCGTGTGCTGGAGGAGCTGGCGGACGCCACGGCCCTCCGGGTGCTGGGGGCCGCCGGGGACTGGTACCGGGTACGCCTCCCGGACGGTCGGGTAGGGTACGTCGCCGCCCGCCTCACCGAGCCGCTCCAGACCCCCGTGGAGACCTTCGTGGCCTCCACATCCGGATCGCTTCGGGCCTCCCCCGAAACCGACGCGCCCGCGGTGGTGGAACTCGCCGAGGGTGCGGAGGTGGGGGTGCTGGGCCGGTTCCGCGACTATCTCTACGTCCAGGCACCTACCGGCGACGTCGGGTGGCTCGGGGAGGCGGTGGCGCGACCCTGACGGTCGCACGCCACGCGGCCAGGCCCTTGGAATGCATGTTGCTCCGTTCTCTGGGTGCCGTGACCCGGGAGTGTCCGGGGTCGTTTCCTCCGTTGCAGGAGGCACTGTGACACGGACCATGCTCGCTGCAGGATCCGCGCTGCTTCTCGCCTTCGGAACCACGGCCTGTGCCACCACGTCGGACGCCCAGCCCGCCTTCGGGCCCGACGCCGAACCCACCACGACCCAGGTGGAGAACTACAACAGCCTTTTGGTGACGGTCGAAGCCCTCTCCGGCGGGAAGGAACGTCGGCTCGGAGAGGTGGAGACCTCCCGGCAGGCTACCTTCGCACTCTCACCTGGCATCGACGAGCTGGACCTGCGGCTGCGGGTCGATCCGCTGGGCTCGGCCGACACCTGGACCAGCACCGAACTTTCCGTCCCACCGGGAAAGATGTGGTGTTTCTCATCGTGGAGTCCGATGTGGACCTCACCTCGGTGACCGTGAGCTGATCGCTCGACCCACCTCGTAGCAGACGAGCCCGCCGTCCCCTGAGGAGCGGCGGGCTCGCGTGTGTCGAGACCATCCGAACGGGACGCCGGGGCGCGTCAGTCCGAAGGAACCGCCTCGGCCAACATCGACTCCAGCCAATGTCCGGCCCGTTGGACCTTCGCGCGGACGTACGGGAGGTTGTGACGATTGAGGGTCCCGTGGAGGGGGATGCGATCCACGACCTCGATCCCGCCCTCGTCCAGGGCCCGCATCTTCTCCGGATTGTTCGTGAGGAGGCGGATCCGCCGGATCTCCAACCGCCGCAGGATCTCCACCGCCGAATCGTAGCGACGCTCGTCGGCGCCGAAACCCAGGGCACCGTCGGCGTCGACGGTGTCCAGTCCCTCTTCCTGAAGGCTGTAGGCCCGGAGCTTGTTGCCCAGACCGATCCCCCGCCCTTCCTGCTGGAGGTAGAGCAGCACGCCGCCACCCGCATCGGCCATCTTCCGGAGGCTCCCGTGGAGCTGCTCCCCGCAGTCACAGCGGAGGCTGCCGAAGAGGTCTCCCGTGAGGCAGGCGGAGTGGAGTCGCACCGGCACCGGGTCCGGCCACTCGTCCCGGTCGCCGATGAGGACGGCCACGTGTTCGAAGAAGCCGTGACTCTCCCGGAAGAGGAGGAACCGGGTGTTCTCGGTTTCAGGTAGGGGGACCGGAGCGTCGCTGACGTGCGTCACCTCGAGCTGAGGGGCTCCGGAGAGCGCCTCCACCTCGTGGACGGGCACCGGGAGAAGAATCCCCTGCTCCAGGAGCTCGGCGAGTTCGGGACGTTCGTGCGGATCGGCGGCGACGGCCACCATGGCAGGGAGGATCCGTCCCAGGCGGGCGAGGTTCAGTCCGGCCTCCTGGAACCGATCGGCAGGAGCCAGCCCCTCGCCCTTCCACACCCGATCGGCGGTGAGGCCGCTGGCGAGGTGGAGGATTCCTTCCGGCTTCTCACCGTTGAGGTGGAAGCTCATGGCGGCGTGGTCGGGACCGGAGACCGATCCGTTGGTCCCGCGATGCATGATGGGAAGACCCATGGACTGGGCTCGGTGCCGGGTCACGACGAGTTGCACCGGACCACACCCGAGCCGACGAAGCTGCTCGAGGGTGGATTGGTCCAGACTCTCCACAGATGCCAGGAGGACACCCCTGGGCCTCGCACCATCGTCCCCGGGGTCGTCCACCACATACACGGGTCGACCCTGGCGGAGATCGAAGAGACCGCGTTCGGCTCGGAACATACGCACCGTTCGTCGTCGGTTCAGGATCCGGAGACAGGTACGTCTCCGGGACATGGTTGTGACGGTGAACCCCGCTCCCAGGCCGGAGATCCCGCAACCGGCTCCGTGTGCAGGGTTGGGTTCGATCCCTGCGTTCCGCCACAGAGACCGTCCCTTGAACCATGTAGCTGCAAGGACCGGACCGTCACGTGGACGAGGCCTCCTCCGGGAGGGACGGAAGCGCCGAGGTCGTGCCCGCATCACCCGCTCCGGCACCTGCGGGTCCGACCGGCGGCTGCTCCAGCTCGGGAGGCGGGCGCCGCTCCCAGGGGACGGTCAGGAGCCGTGCCGGGAGAGAGCCGGGAGGAGCCCGGCGACTCGAGAGCTGAACCAGGGGGGTGGCGACGACGAGCCCCAGGAAGATGGGGGTCAACCAGGCAAAGAAGAGCGGACTCACCGTCCAGGTGAGCCCGGCCCACAGGAACCCCAGCACGACCGTGGCGGCGGTCTGGCCCAGAGCCTCATGCCACGACACCGACCGACCATCCCGGTCCTGGGCTCCCCAGCGCACCGTACGCCCGGCGAGGATCGCAAGCACGAAGGCGGAGTGGTACATCATCATGACTGGCGCCACCACCACCGAGAAGGTGAACTCCGCCGCCGAGCCCCCGGTGAGCCGGAGGGCGCCTCCGAAGGACCTGCGGCGCTGGAGAAGGGCCAGGGCCAGGCCCAGGACCTTCGGCAGGAAGAGGATGACGGCCGTCACCGCCAGGAGGGAGAGGATCCCCGTCCACGCGGACGCCATCCCCGTCCAGTCCGGCGCCACGGGGACGAGGGGGTTCTCGCTGAGTCCGGGAGCGACGACGTACGCGGTGCTGGCCAGGAGGAGGAGCAGCCAGAGGAGCGAAGCCACATAGCCCATGGCCCCCAGGAGGAAGTGGAGCCGGCTGACGGGATGGAGGCCGGGGGCCAGGAGGAGCCGCAGGTGCTGGAGGCTGCCCTGGGCCCAGCGCCGGTCGCGCCGGGCGTAGTCCACTACGTTGCCCGGCACCTCCTCCCACGACCCTCCCGTATGGGGCAGGAGGAGGGTGCGCCAACCACCTCGCCGAAGGAGTGCCGCCTCGACGAAGTCATGGCTCAGGATCTCTCCGCCCAGCGGAGGCTTCCCGGGAAGGACCGGAAGGCGCGCGTGGGTGGCGAAGGCCTGCACACGGATCACGGCGTTGTGGCCCCAGTAGTTGCCGGTATCCCCCGACCAGAAGGCCTGCCCGGCGGCGAGCATGGGGCTGTAGAGGGCGGCTCCGTACTGGAGGAGTCGGCCGAAGAGGGTGTCGGCGTGGGCCGGGAGGGGAACTGTCTGGACCAGCCCCACGTCGGGGTGCCGCTCCAGGGCCCCGGCGAGCTCCACCAGCACCGCCCCGGTCATCACGCTGTCGGCGTCCAGCACCGCCATGTGGTCGAAGTCGTCCCCCCATCGATCGC
>CAKZOQ010000174.1 GCA_937136445.1 uncultured Gemmatimonadota bacterium | reverse complement strand
ATGCCCACAGGAATGCGATAGCCGAAAAGCCGCTCGTAGTTGACGTCTGAGGAAGCCCCTACATTAAAAAATTCTTGCTTCCAATAAAATCCTCTATATATCTCCCCACCGAACCCCCAAAGAGAAACATCATATTGTTGGGATTTCAATGTCTGCTCTCTGATAATCCGACTTGTTTTTAGAATACCCAGGTGAGCGTCACATTGGCCCAAGGTTTGCTCTAGCCATTGAGAAGAGCCCCGCAAGGACGAGGCCCACCCCCACCCCCCAGCCCAGGAGCCGGTTCGCGGCCCGCCGGGCCTTCGCGCCTTCGTACCGGCCCACCATGGCCTGGGCGGAGACGGCCAGGGCATCCACCGTGAGGGCCAGGAGCATCCAGATCTGGGAGCCCACCTGATGGGCAGCCACCGCCAACGCCCCCACCCGCGTCGCAACCGCCGTGGCCAGCGTCATGGTGCCAATCAACGAAAGGGTCCGCACCACCAGCGCTCCGCCCACCTGGAGGAGGGGCTTCAGATCGCGTAGGCGCGGGCGGTACGCCGGTACGTGGAGCGCGTCCCGGCGGGCCACCAGGATCAGCCAGAGGAAGGCCAGCGCCCCACACCACTGGGCCACGACCGTGGCGGTGGCGGCTCCGGCGAGGCCCCAGCCCAGCCCGAAGATCAGCAGCGGGTCCAGCACCAGGTTCACCAGGTTGAGCCCCAGCGAGACCCAGAGCGGCGTGCGGGTGTCGTGCCACCCCCGAAAGATCCCGTGACCCGCCGTCATCAGGAGGACCGCCGGTCCGGCGAAGGCCCGGATGCGAAGGTACTCCAGGGCCGGCTCCCGGAGCTCGCCCGTGGCCCCCATGACGGTGAGGATGGGGCTCGCGAGGAGCTGGAGGGCCGCCAGAGCTCCGGCGCCTGCCAGCACCGCCAGGCTCAGGGCCTCCAGCGCCAGCCGTCCGGCCCGATCGTGGTCGCCCCGGCCCACCGCCCGCGCCACCATGGGCGTGGTCCCATAGGCCAGGAAGTTGAAGACCACGAAGGCCAGGGAGAACACGGACGCATTCACCCCGAGGGCCGCCAGGGGCACGACGCCGAGTCGACCCACGAAGGCCGTGTCCACCATGGACACCACCGGGTCGGCGGCCAGCGCCCCGAGAGCCGGGACGGCGAGAGCGAAGATTTCCCGGTCGAGCGACCGGGAGGACGTAGACGGGGGTGAACCCTCGTCCGGGGAGATCAAGGGATCCGGACCGGTCGGCCCGGAGGGCTCATGACGGTCGGGACCGACCTAGAACGGCAGGTCGTCGTCCGGGTCGTCCGAGGCCTGCGACGGCGGGAAGGGGTCCTCGTCCGGCGGGACCTGGGAGGTGGGTTGACCCGAATCCCGCTCCACACGCCACGCCTTCACATCGGTGTACCAGCGCCCGTTGTATTCCCGGCTGGCGATGTCGATGTGGGCGGTGAGGCGTTCGCCTTCCTGTACGTTGAACTGGTCGATGTTGTCACCCCACTGGACGATGCAGACGTCCTTGGGATAGTTGCCGTCGGTCTGGAGGATGAACTCCTTCTTCCGCCAGGGTCCGTTCCGAC
>CAKZOQ010000173.1 GCA_937136445.1 uncultured Gemmatimonadota bacterium | reverse complement strand
CCGAGAGGTCGTCGATGGCGGACAGCGCCCTCTCGAGGAGCTGGCTCTGATCGCTCATCGTGCACCCCGCAGTTCACGGAGCGGCCGGCGGTAGGGGAAGACCCCTTCACTTCGGGCGGCCCAGAGGATGAGGACGGCCAGGATGAGCCCACAGCCGAAGAGTGCCCGCCTCCCCGGCGTTCCGTGGCCCAGGCCGGCCCCCACGACGACCTCCAGGGCGGGAACGGCCACGAGCCAGGGAGCCACGCGGGACAGGGTGGATCGCTCCAGCGAGAGGTCGATGGATCCCAGGATGAGGAGGCTCAGGCCTCCGAGCCCCAGCGCCGGGAGGAGGTCCGCCGTCGTCAGGGAGACCCAGACGGGTGCCGCCAGGAAGAGAGTGGGGACGAGCGCGCCCACCGCGGTATAGAAGAGGCTCGTGCCCAGATCCTCCTCGCGGAGCAGGCGGGAGAGGACGACGTATCCCCCGAAGCAGACAGCGGAGGCGACTCCGAACCCGGCGGCGCCGAGGCTACCCGTGGGCGAGCCTCGGGCGAACCACGATCCGACGAATCCCACTCCAGCCACCACCCAGGCCGTGCTGGCCGGACGCTCGCCCAGCAGGAGCGCTCCGAGGAGGACCAGCACGACCAGGCACCAGAAGGCGCTCCATACCCACGCCGCACCCCCGCTCATCGACCCGGCGACGAAGACCACGGGCATGAGGAACATCGAAAAGCCGCGGACGAGCTGCAGGACCGGGCGACGCGTGCGGAAGAGGTCGGTGCCGGACCTCAGGAGCGCCAAGGGCAGAAGGATCACGAGATGTGCGGAGTAGCGGAGGACCACCACCTGATAGGGGGTGTGTCGCGCCATGAGCAGACCCCCGACCGCTTCGATGAGCGGCCATCCGAGGGCGGCCAGCAGGATCAGCGAGGTCGCGCGACGATCCGCGGGTGCCTGGCTCACGGGCTCCCTCCGGACTTCTCGAGCTGCGCGAGCCGTTCCGAAAGCCTGCGGCCGATCTCCTCTTCGCTGAGCCCGCCGGCGGGGGACGTCGACTCGGCGTCGGAGGTCGTCGTGGCGGGTGTGCCGGGTGCGGCGGTCTCCGCCTCGGGCTCCGGCGTGGATTCGGCCGCCACCCGTTCCGCGATGAACTCCGACGCCTCCGAGATGGTCGGGTAGTTGAAGGCGAGCGTCGACGGCAGTCGCATCCCGATGCGGCGCTCCAGACGGCTCTTGAGCTCGACGGACATGAGGGAGTCCATGCCCATCTCGAAGAAGCCGCGCTCCCGGTCCAGGAACCGGGTGGCCGGCAGCCTCAGAACCGACCGCACCTCTCCCTCCATGGCGTCCGCGATGGCCTCCAGACGGTCCCCGTGCTCCAGCCGGGCCAGCTCCTCCAGCACGGTGTCCGGGCGGCGGACCGGGTCCGCCGATGGGGTCCCGGCCTCCGGGACCTCACCGCCGAGCTCGGACAGGATGGGCCGTCGCCGCCGGAGGTCGTAGACGCTCCGAAGACGGTCCCAATCGGCGTCCACCACGACGGCGTGGGAGACGCCGGCGGCGATCACCCGGCCCATCGCGTCCAGGGCCGCCTCGCTCTCCATGGGCCGCAGCCCGACCCGCACGTATTCCGCCTGCGCCTCCCGGGT
The DNA here is from genome assembly GCA_937136445.1 of uncultured Gemmatimonadota bacterium. GTDB lineage: Bacteria > Gemmatimonadota > Gemmatimonadetes > Longimicrobiales > Gaopeijiaceae > JAJCZZ01. Next base: position 25,971 of record CAKZOQ010000173.1, on the reverse strand, counting down.
CGCCTGGCGCATCTCGTCCCAGATGCCCCACCCGATGGAGACGACCGGTCGCCCCGCCCGCCGCTCGCGGGCCGCCAGGGCGTCCAGATACTGATTCGCGGCGGCGTAGGCACCGAGGCCCGCCACCCCGAGGATCGAGGTGGTGGAGGAGAAGAAAACCACGAAGGCCAGGTGGTCCTCCGAGGACGCGGCGAGGAGGTGCTCGGCGCCGAGGCTCTTGGGCTCGAGGACCGCACGCAGCCCCTCCGGACTCGACTCCTCCACCGGAACGGAATGGAAGACGGCGGCCGCGTGCACGATGCCGCGGATGGCCGGTCCGGATTCGCGAAGCTCCGTGAAGAGGTCCTCCACCGCCTCGCGGTCGGTGACGTCCAGGGCCCGCACGAGCACCTCGGCCTCCGAACCGTCCAGGGCCGCAAGGGCCCCCTGCCGCGGGTCCTCGGGGTCGAGGGAGGCCCGGCTGGCGGTGCGTCCCACCAGCACCAGTCGGGTCGCCCCTCGATCCACGAGCCACTCCCCGACCTTGAGGCCGAGGCCACCGAGCCCGCCGGTGACGAGGTACGTGCCTTCGGGGACCGCGTCGGTCCCGTGCTCGGGAACCTCGGCCGGCACGAGGCGCGGGACCCAGCGACGGCCGTCCCGCCATGCCACCTGGTCCTCATCGTCCCCGGAGGCCACCTCCGCCCGGATCCGTCCGGCGATCTCGTCGGCCGGCGTTCCACCGGCCACGTCGATGATTCCGCCCCATCGGTCCGGATGCTCCAGGGCGAAGGCCCGCGCGATCCCCCATAGGGATGCCTGCGCCGGATCCGGAGACCCGACTTCGTCGTCCGACTCCGACGGAGCGGCCTGGGCGTCGGCGGTCAGCACCCACAGGCGCCCGCTCTTCTCGTCCGTCAGGACCGTCCGGACGGCATCGACGAGCTCCTCGGGCGACCGCCCTCGGCCGTCGAAGACCACGTCGGCGTCCGTCGCCGTCGCGGTTCCGGCGTTCTCCAGCGCACCGGCCAGCTCCCCCCTCTCCGGGAGGGCCACGAGGGCCGCATGGGGCGGCTTCCTCGCCAGGAGAACCACCTGCCCCGCCTCGCCCGCTGCGTCGGCGGAGGGCGCGCTGCGGACCGAACGGAACCCCGCTCCCTCCAGCGCCACCGTCCAGTCCCCGGTCGAAAGCAGCGGATGGTGGGTGCGGACCTCCGTGTCCGCGAAGCGCCACCACCCCTGGGTGAGACCGAAGGTGACGTCCACCCACGCCTCGGGCCCGGTGCCTTCGAGGAGCACCAGCATTCCGCCCGGCGCCAGGAGCTCCCGGAGGTGGGTGAGCGTGCGGTCGAGGCGCTCGGTCGCGTGGACCACGTTGGCGGCGATCACCAGGTCCTGGCTGCCGGGGGTGAAGCCCTGCGTGGCCGGACTCTGTTCGACGTCGAGCACCCGGAACTCCATGTGGTCTCGCCGGCCCAGCTCTTCTTCCGCCGAGGCGACCAGCGAGGGGGCGACGTCGGTGAAGACGTACCGCACGTTTCGGTCGCCCAGCCCCTCCAGAGCCGCGAGGGTGGTGCTTCCGGATCCCGCCCCCACTTCCAGGATCCTCAGGGGACGGTCCTGGTCTGGCTCGGAGGTTGCCCGCAGGCTCTCGCGGATGGCGTCGTTGAAGGCCTGACCGAAGGCCGTGTCGCGATAGATGGACCGGGTGGTGTCGCGTCCGCCCTCGGGGAAGAGGAGCTCCAGCGGGTCCATCTCGCCGGTCAATACACGATCCAGGACCCGGCCGCAGCGGTCCACGAGCTCCATCACCGGGTCCTCGGAGGAGGCCGGTTCCGGGGGCGCCTCGGGGAACGGACGAACCACCTCGTACCCGTCCTCGGACGACCTGGCCAGGTAGCCCTCCTCCGCCAGGATCCGCAGGAGCCGTGGGACCAGGCGGCGGTGGGCCTCGTCGATTCCCAGCGCCTCCGCCGGCTCCTGCGGAAGCCGACTTCCCACCGTCCCGTCCAGGCCGAGCCTGGCCAGCGCCGCGGCGACGTATCGCGCCACGCGCTCCCGCAGACCCGGGAGGGACCCCAGGTACTCGGAGAGCCCGGCCGCTCGAGCCAACTCCGTCCAGGCGGCGTCCACGCGGTCGGCGGCTTCGTCGGTGGCTGAATCGGGAAGGGCCGAGCCGGCCCCTGCCGGGAGTGGCGCCTCCCTCCACTCCAGCCGGTGGTGCCAGTCGTTCCCGGCCATCGTGACCGCCGGTGCAGGGCTCAGGCGAACCCCCTGGAGCCACGCGACGACACGATCGTGGACGTCGAGCAGCAGCGCGTTCCCCGTGGCGCCGCCCCCTGGCGCGGCGGCGTGGACGACGGCGCTGCAGCGCACCGCCTCCGTCGCCCGGCCCGTCCAGACCAGTGCGTCCGCACCGGCGAGCATGCGGGACTGCGACGCATCCATCTCCGCCACCGCAGCGCCGAGGACCTGGGCCGCCGCATCCAGGAGGAGGGCCCGGGCGAGCGGCTCCGGCGTCCCGGGTTCCGCGCCTCGCAGGTGCGCCCTGGCCTGGCCACCACCGGCCACGAGGTCGCTCCAGCGGGCGGCGGCGGGGCCGAGGTCGAAGCCCAGCTCCCGAAGACGCTCCAGATGCAGCTCGTCCCCTACCGAGCGCGCGTCCTCGGAGTCCGGGCTCATCGGGGGTGCCGCGGGGGCCTCCTCCGTGAGCTTCCCTCGGGCGTGCTCCGTCCACCGGGCCCCGCCCGCCGCGTCCACCGGCAGGGAGAGAACCCGGAAGCGCAGCCCCGCCGACGTCTGCTCGAGCACGGTCTGCACCCGGAGTCCGGCCTCGGCCACCATCGCCGGCGACACCAGTTCCAGATCGATGACGGCTGCCGCCGGCCGACCCTCGAGGCGGGCCGCCTCCACGGCGAGAGCTGCGAGCACCGGGCCGGGCACCAGAGCGTCTCCACGAAACCGGTGCTCGTCCAGGAAGCTCGGGGTCTCCGGGGTGAACACGGTTTCGTAGATGGGCACGGCCGAGGCCAGGCGCACCCCCGGTAGGGAGCCCCGTGGCGCCGCTGGCCGAGCCGTCGCAGGGGGATCCACCCAGTACCTCTCGCCCCGCAACGGATGCCCGGGGATCGACATGCGGGGCCGCGGGCCGGGGTAGAGAGCACCCAGATCCACGTCCACGCCCTCGACCCACAGTCGAGCCGCCGCCTCGCAGGCCTCCCGGGCCGGATCGGCGTCCCGGCGCAGGGTGGGAACGACCGTCGGGGTGCGGTCTTCCAGGATGGGGGCCACCAGGGGAGAGAGGGTCGGATGGGGCCCCACCTCCAGGAAGTGGTCCATGCCCAGCTCCGCCAGGGCCCGGACACCCTGCATGAATCGCACGGGACGCCGGGCGTGCTCCCTCCAGTAGGTGCCTGGCGTTGGCGGAGACGCCTCCACTTCGCCGGACACGTTCCAGGCCATGGGCAGGGTGGGCGTGCGGTGCTGGACGCCCTCGGCGCGAGCCTGGAGCTGGTCGAGGATCGGACGGACGCGAGGAGAGTGGAAGCCGCGGTCCAGTCGCAGCTCGCGGTGCTCGATCCCGCGCTCGGCGCAGGCCTGCACCACCCCATGAACGACCTCCGCCGGACCGGATACCACGGTGTTCTCGGGGCCGTTGTAGGCCGCCACGGCGGCTTCGTCGAGATGACCGGCCAGGAGCTCTTCCACCGTCTCCGCCGGTGCGAAGACCGCGGCCATCCGGTCGCCACGAGGAAGCGAATCCAGGAGTCTGCCCCGTTCCGCCACCAGAGGGAGCATGTCCTCGAGGGAGAGCACCCCGGCGACGCAGGCCGCCACGAACTCGCCCAGGCTGTGACCCACGACGGCGGCGGGCCGTACGCCCCAGGCGCGCCACATGCGGGCGAGGGACCACTCGAAGGCCACTACGGCCGGCTGGGCCACGGACGTCCGGTAGATGGGAGCCTCCATACCCTCGCCCTCGAAGAGCGCGGTCCGAAGTCCGAGGGGGAGCAGGGGGTCGAGGATCTCCGCGCACCGGTCGATCCCGTCCCGGAAGGCCGGGACCGAGTGGTACAGCCCGCGTCCCATGCCCGGGTGCTGGGCACCCTGTCCGGTGAAGAGGAACGCCAGCGGAGGGGGCTCCGAACTGCGGGACTCGCCCCGGATCACCCAGGGCGCATCCTCGACTCCCCGGTAGGCCTCCCCCACATCGGGGGCCTCCGGAGCGACCACGGCTTCCCTCCAGGGGAAGGCCGTGCGCCCCACCCGGGCCGTATGGCAGAAGCTCCGGAAGACCTCCGGGGTGGCGCCGTCCAGGGCGTCGACATAGGCCGCGGCCACCTCGTCCCGAGATCCCGGGGAGACCCCCGAGACCGGCAGGATCTCGAAGGGCAGCCCGTCGGGCTCCGACGGTTGCGTCGGATCCGCGGACGCGGGTGCTTCCTCCACGATGACGTGGGCGTTCGTGCCGCTGAACCCGAAGCTGCTCACCCCCGCCCGGCGAGGTCGTCCCGTGGCCGGCCAGTCCCGACCTTCCGGGGCGACCCGGACGTCGTGCTCGTCCCATTCGATGCGGGTGCTGGGCGTCTTCAGGTGGAGGTGGGGCGGGATGTAGCCTTCCTGCAGCGACAGGATGGTCTTCAGGACCCCGGCGACTCCGGCGGCGGATTCGAGGTGGCCGATGTTCGTCTTGACCGACCCCACCAGAAGGGGTCGCTCCCGTTGGTCCCCGAAGACCTGTCCCAGGGCGCGGATCTCGATGGGGTCGCCCAGCGACGTTCCGGTCCCGTGGGCCTCCACGTAGTCGATGTCGTCGGGCTCCAGGCCGGCGTCGGCGAGCGCCGTCCGCACCACCTCCTCCTGGGCGGGACCGTTGGGGACGGTCAATCCGGTGCTGCGCCCATCCTGGCCCAGCGCCGAGCCTCTCAGGAGGGCGTGGATGCGGTCCCCGGCGCGGCGGGCATCCGAGAGGCGTTTGAGCAGAAGGACGCCACAGCCTTCGGCCCGCACGAACCCGTCGGCGGCGTCGTCGAAGGTCTTGCAGCGTCCGTCGGGCGCCATCATCCGGGCGCGGGACAGCGCCATGGCGGTCTCCGGCGAGCACATGACGTTGACGCCGGCGGCCACGGCCATCTCCGACTCGCCCTCCCGGAGGCTGCGGCAGGCGGCGTGGAGGGCCACGAGGGACGAGGAGCAGGCTGTGTCGTAGGTGACGGCCGGGCCCTGGAAGCCGAAGGTGAAGGCGATCCGTCCGGACGCCACGGAGTAGGCGCTCCCCGACGAGAGGTACGCATCGATGGCGTCGGTGCCCTCCTTCAGCAGTCGGGTCAGGTAGTCGTTGTTGCAGAGCCCGACGAAGACGCCGGCGCGACGTCCGAAGAGGTGGGACGGGGGGATCCCGGCGTCTTCGAAGGCGCGCCAGGTGACCTCCATCAGGAGGCGCTGCTGGGGGTCCATCGCCCGAGCTTCGCGGGGTGAGATGGAGAAGAAGTCGGCGTCGAACCGCTGGACGTCGTCCAGGTAGCCGCCCCACCGGGTGGCGATCCGTCCGGGAGCGTCGGGATCGGGGTCGTAGAGGTCGTCGATGGGCCACCGATCGTCCGGCACCTCCACGATGGCGTCCCGGCCTTCCTGGAGCATCGCCCAGAACGCGTCCGGGGAGTCGGAGCCGCCCGGGAAACGGCACGCCATCCCCACCACGGCCAGGGGCTCCGTGCGAGCAGACCGCTCCCGGGCGAGCTCGTCCTGGAGCTCGAGTGCCAGGAGCGCCAGCCGTTTCTGCGGCAGCTCCAGGATCCGGCGGCGATTGTCGGGGGTGTCAGTCATGGCGCTCGAGTTTCTCCGAGAGCAGTCGATCGACCTCGTCGTCCGAGAGGGCTTCCACGGCTCCCAGGTGGTCGGCGTCGTCGCCCGTCCCACCCGCCAGTTCTGCTTCCCGCTCCGCGTCTCCGTCCCCGGGGGTAGCATCATATTCGGAGGCGAGCTGGAGTAGAAGGTGGTCGGTGAGGGCTGCGAGGGTCGGATAGTCGAAGAGGAGCGTGGCCGGGAGGCGCCGATCCAGCTCGCTGCCCAGAGCGTTCTTCAACTCGACCGCCAGGAGGGAGTCCAGCCCCATGTCCCCCAGCGGGCGCTGCGGGTCCAGAGGCGCACCCTGCGGAAGCCCCAGGACCGCGCGGACACGACGACGGACGCGTTCCAGGAGAACCCCCCGACGGGCGTCCGCCGGGGTCGCTGCGAGGAGGGCTGTCAGTCCCTTCTCCTCGGTCGCCACCGGTGCGGCCGGGTCCGAGCGGTCGTCGGTGGCCCGACCGACCAGCGACTCCAGGAGTCGGTCGTTCCGAGCCTGGGCGAGGGCGGTGGGATGGACCAGGCGCATGGCCACGCGGTGGACCGAGGGATCGCGGAGCGCCCGCTCCAGAGCGTCGATCCCCTGTCGCGTGGTGAGCGCTTCGATGCCCAGGTCCCGCGTGCGCGCCAGGGTCTCCGGGTCGGTGGCGGATCCGGTCTCGCTCCAGGGACCCCAGGCCACGCTCATCCCACGGGTGCCGTCGTGCCAGCGGGTCGCGGCGAAGGCGTCGAGAACGGCGTTCGCCGTGGCATGGTTGGCCTGCCCCGGCGATCCGAGGACGGTGGCGATGGACGAGAACGCCAGGAAGAAGGAGGGCGGAGACGGCCGGGTGGACCGGGCCAGGTTGGCCGAACCCGTGGCCTTGGTGCGGAGCACCGTCTCGAAGTCCTCCCAGCGGGCCCGGGGCAACGTCCGGTCCGCCAGGGTTCCCGCCGAGTGCACCACTCCCTGGAGCGGTGGAAGCGACTCGGCGATCCAGCGAAGGAGGTCCTCCACACCGTCCGCGTCGCCCACGTCGCAGCGCCGCACATGGATCGTCGCACCTCCGGCCCCGAGGGCGTCCAGCGCGTCCCGGGCCTCCTCGGTGGGTTCGCTCCGGGCTGCCACGACCACCATCCTCGCCCCCTGCTCCACCAGCCAGCGGACGGTGGCCAGGCCGAGGCCGGACGTGCCGCCGGTCACCAGGTAGGTGCCGTCCGGGACGACCTCCACGGCCTCCCCCATGGCCAGGACCGGGTGGGCCAGGATCACCTTCCCCACGTGCCGGGCGTTGGCCATGTAGCGGAAGGCGTCCCGCGCCTCCTCCAGAGGGAAGACGGTGAACGGAAGCGGGGCCAGGGCTCCCTCGCCCACCCGGGACATCACCTCCCGGAAGAGGCGCCCCACCAGCTCGGGGTCCTCCTGGTGGGTGCGACCCCAGTCGATGACGTGGTACTCGATGTCGCGGTCCAGGGCGGCCACCTGCTCCTCGCTCCAGATCCCCCGCTTGCCGATCTCCAGGAACCGTCCGCCCCGAGCGAGGACGTCGAAGCTCCGGTCCACGAGCTCGTCGGCGAGGGAGTTCAGGACGACCGTGACGCCCGCGCCGTCCGTCGCCTCCATGACCCCGTCGACGAAGGCGTCGGAGCGAGAGTCGAAGACGTGGCGGATGCCGCGGCGACGAAGCAGCTCGCGCTTCTCCTCCGTGCCCGCCGTGGCGAACACCTCCGCCCCGACCCGGGCCGCCAGAGCGCACGCGGCGGACCCGACCCCCCCGGCAGCGGCGTGGATGAGGACCCGGTCGTCGGGGCCGAGCTGGCCCAGATGGTCGAGCGCGAAGTGGGCCGTGAGGTAGGCCACCGGAAGGGTGGCGGACTCCACGAAGGAGAGCCCGGACGGCCGAGGCGCCACGAGGGTGCCGTCGGCCACCACGTGCTTCCCGTAGGCGTGCCCCGCCACGGCGACCACCCGATCCCCCCGGGCCAGGTCCACACCGTCGCCCACCGCCGTGACCACGCCGGCGCACTCCGAACCGAGGGGGCCCGGGTCTCCGGGATACATGCCCAGGACGTTCAGGACGTCCTTGAAGTTCAGCCCGCTGGCCGCGACCCGGATCTCGACCTCGCCGGGACCGGGGGGCCTCCGCCGTCCCTCGCTGAAGCGAAGCTCGTCGAGGGAGCCACCGGAGGGGGGCGTGAGGGCGTACTCGGACGGCAGGGAGCCCCCACCGGCCCGGACCCGGGGCTCGGCGGAGTCCACCAGCCTCCGGGCGAGCCCGCGCCCCCCGCGCAGGGCGAGCTCGGGCTCGCCCTGGACGGTGGTGAGCCAGTGGAAGACGGTCTCCACATCGTCCGCACGAGCGGCGGGATCCAGGTCCAGGGAGCGGCAGGGCAGGTCGGGCGCCTCGAGCCTGGCGGAGCGGACCAGGCCCCACAGGCCGGCCGCCGCGGGATCGACGTCGGCGTCGTGCTCGTCCACCGCCTGTCCGCCACGGGTCACGATGCGGAGCTGTCCCACTGCGGGGTCTCCTCCCACGGCCACCCGGGCTGCCCCCAGAAGACTTGCCGCCCACATCCGCAGTCGGTGGCCCATCGCCTCGGGCTCGAGGGAGCCACCGACCTCGCTCGCGGCGCAGTGGACGAGCCCGGCCCACCGATTGCGTTTCTCCAGCGTCCGCTGCACGGCGGCGACAGCCTCTTCCCCTTCGAGACCCTCCGTGCGGAGGAGAACCGCGTCGACGCCCTCGTCCTCGAGTCGGCCGGCCAGGCGTGCCCCGATGCCCTGACCTTCGCCCAGGATCAGCCAGGGGCCTTCCAGGCTCCGCCGCCCTCGGGTCGCGAGGACGAGGCCCTGTCCGGCGGAGACCGTGCCCTGGGCATCGGTCGCGTCGGACAACCGGACGGGCCGGACCTCGTGGAAGCCCACCCTTTCCAGGACCTCACCCCAGGCGGCCGGCGAGACGCACGGATATCCGTCGCGGAGTTCATCGTCGGTGAAGTGCCACCACCCGTCGGTGAGGCCCACCGTGAGGTCGAACCACCGGTACGGTTGGAAGACCTCGACGGCCAGGAGCATGCCCCCGGGCCGAAGCAGGTCCCCTACGGCACCCAACGCGTCGGTCAGGTCCCGGGCGGCGTGGAGGCAGTTGGCCGCGACGACGAGGTCGAAGCTCTCCGGGTCCAGCCCCTGCTCCTCTGCAGGACGGTCCAGGTCGAAGGTCCGGAAGGTCATCCCCGGGACGCCCTCGAAGCGCCTGCGGGCGCGTTCCACGAAGAGGCCGGACACGTCGGTGAAGACGTACTCGACGTCCGGACCCCGGTCGCTGCGAGAGGCCTGCAGCCGCTCCACCACGTGGCGGGTCGTGCCACCCGTGCCCGCTCCCACCTCGAGGATCCGGATGGGTCGGTCCGTCGTGAGGCCCTCGGTCACGGCCTCCACGGCCTCCGCCACCGAGCGGTGGAAGATCCGCGCCGCCGGGGTGTCGTGGTACATGCGCTCGGCGACGCGGCTGTCCCCGCCGGGGAAGAGGAGCTCCAGGGGGTCGCCGATCCCGCGGAGGGAGTCCGCCAGGTGGGGTCCGCAACGCTCCAGGAGGATGAGTTCCGGAGGTGCGCGCTCCTCGTCCTGGACGTCCGCGTCGGGAGGCGGGGCCGGCCGCCCGAGGGGTTCGAGCACGGTCCATCCCCGCTCACCCTTCTCCAGGAACCCGTCCTCGGACAGGATGTCGAGGCAGCGGGCGAGGAGGCGGCGACGGTCCTCCACCACCTCCAGCTCCTCGGCGAGGGTCCCCAGCGCGATCTCGTCGCCGGGCTGGGGGTCCCAGCCCAGGACCCCGAAGGCGTGGGCGACCCAAGAGCCGGAACGGTCCTCGAGCTCGTCCACGAACCGGTCGTAGGCGGCGGCGTCCTCCCGGGCGGCCTCGCGGGCGAGCGACGCCTCCGTCACCTCGCGGACCCGGGTGCGAACCTCGGGGCTCGTAGCGGGCCCCGGGTCAGGCCCTGCGTCGGTGGGAATCCAGCGGACGCGGAAGAGCGACTCCGTCGACCCGGGATCCAGCTCGTCGCCGGTGACGGCCCGGAACCGGACGCCCTCCATCCGGGCCAGCTCCCGGCCCTCGTCGTCCAGGAGGCGCACGTCTGCGCCGACGCTGCGCTCCGCCCGGTCGGTGAGCCGGACGTGGACCTGCGCACCGGTGCCGGGGTCCGCGTGGACCACGACCTGGTCCACGCCCAGCGGTAGGTAGGCCTGCCCGTCCCCTTCCCCGTCCAGGACGGGGCCCACGGACTGGAGAGCCGCATCCAGGAGCAGCGGGTGGATCCGGTACCCTCCGGGATCCTCGCGGCACACCTCGGGGAGCTGGATCCGCGTGAGGCATTCGGCGTTGCCCACCCGTGCCTCGACGACGGTCCGGAGGCGGGGTCCCAGATCGAAGTCGCGGGCGGCAAGGGAGGCATAGAGCTCGTCCACGTCGAGCTCCTCCGGGCATCGGGTCCGGAGGGCTTCGAGATCCGCCGGCGGAGCGGGGTCCGTCGCGTCGCTGCGCGCGGTGGCTCCCGTGGCGTGGAGCACCCACTCCGCGTCGAGATCGGCGTCCGCTTCCACCGAGTGGATCTCCACCCGGGCACGGCTCGGACCCTCGGGCTCGACGGACACCTGCACCCGGCGGGTCGTGCCGTCGAAGGCCATGGCCGCGAGGAGGTCGAGCCCCTCCAGCCGCACAGGTCCGCCCAGCACGCGTCCGGCGGCCGTGAGCGCCATCTCCACGAAGGCCGTCCCCGGAAGAAGGGTGCGGCCCAGGACGCGGTGCTCGCCGATGAAGGCGGGCGCGTCCTCCCGCACGGTGCGCTGGAACTCCCGCCGGGCCCCGGGTCGCGGTCGCGCCGACCCCACCAGGGGGTGCCCGCCGGGCCGGTCCTCCCGTCCCCCTGAGCCCATGTCCACCCACAGCGACGTGCGCTGCAAGGGCTGCGAGGGGAGTTCGACAGGGCGACGCGGGCGTCCCTCGGCGAGACCCCGCCAGTCGGGCTCCACCCCTTCGACGTAGAGCTCCGCCACCGAAGCCAGGAGCGTCTGCCAGGCTCCTTCCTCCCGATGCAGCGACGCGTGGACCGTGAGTGTGTGGTCGCCCTGGCCCACGAGTCCGGAGAGGGCGGGGTGGGGTCCGATCTCCACGGCGCGCTCCGACAGGTCGGCGGCGACGGCCACGGCGTCGGCGAATCGTACCGGGCGGCGGATCTGTCGCACCCAGTAGCCGGGGTCGGCGAGCTCTGCGGGGCTCGCGGCCGCTCCGGTGACGGTGGAGACGAATCGCACCCGTGCGGCGGGGTGCAGCGTCACATCCGCCAGGGCGTCCTCCATTCCCTGGAGGGCGTCCTCCATGAGGGGCGAGTGGAAGGCATGCGAGGTGTGCAGGGCCTTGGTGCGCACCCCGGCCTCCGCCGCCAGCGCCTCGATCGCCTCCACCGCATCGGGGGCTCCCGACACGACCGTCTGGGTGGGAGCGTTGACCGCGGCGAGGGAGAGGGGGCCGCCGACCCGGTCGATCCACTCCGCCACCCGGGCTTCCGGCGCCATGACGGCCAGCATCCGTCCCGGGCGCTGGACCGCGTGCATCGCCCGCCCCCGAGCCGTCACCAGCCGGAGGGCGTCCTCCAGCGAGAAGACGCCGGCGACCCGGGCGGCGGCGAACTCCCCGATGGAGTGGCCCAGCACCACGTCGGGGCGGATGCCCCATGAGGCCCACAGCTCGGTGAGAGCGTGCTGCACCGCGAAGAGGGCCGGCTGGGTCTGGTCGGTCCGATGGATGAGCTCGGCATCCGGGTGATCCGGGTCCAGGAGCTCCAGGAGGGGCACCTCGAGGAGGTCGTCCAGGATCTCGGCGCACCGGTCCATCTCGCGGCGGAAGACGGGGGAGGTCCGGTAGAGCTCCCGACCCATGCCCGGGTGCTGGGCCCCCTGGCCCGTATACAGGAACGCCAGGGCGGGTCGGTCCGGACGGCTCCGGTGGCCCACCCGCACCTCCGGGCTCTCGTCTCTGGCGAGCCACCGGTCGAGGTTCCCTCCGGCCGTCCGGGCGTCGGCGGACACGACGGCGAGACGGTGGGGGAAGTGGGCCCTCCCGGTCCCGGCGGCGTGGCAGATCTCCGCGAAGCCGTCGCCGGAGTCGTCGAGGTGCCCCGCGTAGCGCCGCGCCAACTCGTGCAGACCCTCGTCGCTCGGAGCCGACACGGGAAGCAGGTGGAGCCGACGCTCCTCGGGAGCGCCGGAGTCCGAGCCGTCGGCGGAGGCCGCCGACGTAGCCGGCTCGGGTGCCTCCTCGAGGATGACGTGGACGTTCGTTCCGCTGAAGCCGAAGGAGCTCACGGCCCCTCGGCGCGGCCGGTCGCCCCGCTCGAGGCGAGTCGGCGCGGTGGGTACCGCGAGGGAGTAGCGGTCCCAGGGGATGTGGGGGCTCGGATCGGAGAAGTGCAGATGGGGCGGGATCTCTTCGTGGCGCAGCGACTGGACCACCTTGATGAATCCGGCGATCCCGGCGGCGGCCTCCAGGTGCCCCATGTTCGTCTTGACCGAGCCCACGAGGAGGGGCTGCTTCCGCTTGCCGAAGACCTCGCCCAGAGCCTGGACCTCGATGGGATCCCCCAGCGACGTCCCCGTCCCATGAGCCTCGATGTAGTCGATGTCGTCCGGGGTGAGCCCTGCCTGCTCCAGGGCGGCTCGGATCACGGCCTCCTGGGCCGGTCCGTTGGGTGCGGTGAGTCCGCTGCTGGGGCCGTCCTGGTTGACCGCCGTGCCCCGAACGACCGCCAGGATCCGCTCTCCCTCGCGGATCGCGTCTTCCAGCCGGCGAAGGACAACGACCCCACACCCTTCCCCTCGACTGAAGCCGTCGGCACGGGCGTCGAAGGTCTTGCAGCGTCCGTCGGGGGCCAGCATCCGGGACTGCTGGAAGGCCACCGTGAGGTCGGTGGAGAGGATCAGGTTGGACCCCGCCGCCAGCGCCAGATCGCTCTCGCCCGCCCGGAGGGACTGGCACGCGAGATGGGTCGCCACCAGCGACGACGAGCAGGCCGTGTCCACGCTCACCGCCGGGCCCTGGAGCCCCAGCAGGTAGGCGATCCGCCCCGAAGCCATGGAATGGCCGATGCCCGAGGCGAAATGGGGGTTCAGGAGCTCGGACGCGCGTTCCGAGGCGAGCTGCATCTGGGCGTAGTCGTTCCCGGCGAGCCCTACGAAGACCCCGGTACGGGTGCCCTCGAGGCTGCGGGGATCGATCCCGGCGTGCTCGAGCGCCTCCCAGGCCACCTCGAGCAAGAGGCGCTGCTGGGGGTCGATGCTCGCCGCCTCCCGCGGTGAGATCCCGAAGAAGCCCGGGTCGAAGGCCGACACGTCGTGGTCCAGGTACCCCGCCGCCGGAAGCCCCAGAGGCTCTTCGGGGGCGGGCCACCCGGGTCGCGGGACGGGGGGGCGGTCGCGGATGCTGTCCTCACCTCGACGCAGCGACTCGAAGTAGGCTTCGGGTCCATGTCCGGCGGGGAAGCGGCAGCCCATGCCCACCACGGCGAGGGGACGGCTCCGCTCCCCCTCCAGTCGGCGGACCTTCTCCTGGAGCCGCTCCAGCGTCAGGAGGGCTCGCTTGAGCGGCGACAGCTCGCCGGACGAGGGCGACCGGGACTCGCTCACGGCGACTCCTCCTCGTCCAGTCGCTCGAGGAGCATGGCCTCGACCTCTTCTTCCGAAAGCTCGGCCACGCGACGCTCGCGCTCGTCCGGCGCTCGGGGTGCCTCTTCCTCCGGCGGGGCCTCCGGCTGCTCCGGACCATCCAGGAGCGACATGACCAGTTCGGAGATCCGGCGGATCGTCGGATAGTCGAACACGAGGGTCGAGGGGAGCGAACCCTCGAGACCGAGCCGCTTCTGGAGGAGGTTGCGGAGGCGGACGGCCATCAAGGAATCGAGCCCCAGCTCCATGAGTCGGGCATCGCGGGAGGGAGGTCGATCAGGATCGGACCGAAGCACCTGCATGACACATGCCCGGACCGCCTCGGTGACCACCTCGTCTCGCTCAGACCCCACGGCGTCGGCCAGGAGGCCCGACAGCCCGGAGGCGCCCAGTTTCGCGGCGTCCTGGGAGACGGATTCGCCGTCGGGGGCAATCCGAAGGTCGGCCTCCTCCGACGAGGCGTGGCCGGGAGCGGCCGCCAGGAGGACGTGCTGCCGCAGGACCGACGCCGGCGAGTCCTCCGGAGGAGACGCCGCCGAGGCCCGGAAGCCGGCCTCTTCGAAGAGGCGATGCCACGTGTCGGGATCGAGCAGCGGGCTGTCGGCCCGCAGGTCGTCCTGGAAGCGTTGCCAGCCCTCGATGAGGCCGGTGGTGATGTCGTGCCACGCCAGGTGCCCGGTGGACTCCACCAGCAGGAGGAGTCCGCCGGGTGCGAGGAGCGATCGGACCCGCCGGAGCACGACCCGCAGGTCCCGCACCGCATGGAGGACGTTGGACCCCACCACCACGTCGTAGCTTCCGGGCTCGATCCCCTGACTCTCCGGCTCCGACTCCACGTCGAAGAGACGGGTCCGGAGGAAGGGAACGTGCGAGAACTTGTCCTCCGCCCAGTCCAGGAAGACCTCGGACACGTCAGTGTGATCGTAGGTCGTGCGATCCAGGGGTAGGACGGGGAGGAGGGACGAGGTGGTGCCGCCGGTGCCCCCCCCGATCTCCAGCACACGAACCGGCGCCCCCGCAGGCCGCGCCCCGACCCACGCCTTCAAGGCGTCCGCCGCGATGCCGTTGACGTAGCGGAGGGGGCCGGCGTCCTCGTAGAGCCTGGCCGCGAGGTCGAAGGAGCCGTCGGGGAAGAGCGTCTCCAGGGCACTCTCCCGGCCGGCCAGCACCCCTTCCAGGAGAGACGACGCGTGGAGGACGTAGCGGAGCAACGCCGGGTCGTCGCTCAGGAGCTCTTCGGCGCGCGCCCGGATGGGCTCCACGGCCACCGGCGCCGGCTCGCTGTCCCAGCGCCACTCCTCTCCCTCTCGTTCCAGCACACCGTCTTCCGCCATGCCTTCGAGCCAACGGACCACCATGGGCCGGTAGATCGAATCGATGCCGGCGCGGTCGAGAATCACGTCCGCCGTCGCGCTCCCGCTGCCTTCCGGGAAGGCGCCCAGCGAGACCAGGGCGTTCCGGCCGAGGGCGCGGGAGAGGTCCTCGAGGGCGTCCCACTTCTCCGCGTAGGAGGAGACGGTCACTCCGAGGGGAGCCAGTCCGGCCCGGTCCCGTGCCGCCGACCGTGCCGCGTCCCAGGGAGACCTGCCCCGGGACTCCGTCGCCGTGTCCGTCGTGGAGGGGGGCTGGGAAGGCTTCGTGCGAGACAGCCAGAAGGGCCTGCGCTGGAAGGGATAGGTGGGAAGGGAGACCTTGCTCCGGACCCGCCCGCCTTCGAAGGCTTCCCAGTCGGGGTCCACGCCCATGACGTGGAGCCGGGCGAGCGCTCCGAGTACCGAGCTCCAGGTGACCTCGTCCTCCAGATGGACGGTGGGCAGGGGGGAGGCCGCGCCCGCCCCCTCGACGGGATCCGGGCCCAGGACCAGCAGGTGGGTCACCTCTTCGCGGCGGAGCGCCGGCCCTGCGTCGGCCTCGCCGCCCCCGTCGTCCCACGCGTCGGCCCAGAAGGACGCCTGGGACAGGCGATCCCGGGACACGGGTTCCCCCGTGGCCCCGGAGATGAAGGGCACGGTGGACGGGCGGACGGTGACGTCGTCCAGCGCCTCCTCGAAGGCCGCGACCCGGCTCTCTCGGTCGCCGGTGGCCCGGGAACCCAGTTCGATGCGCGTGGCATCTTCCGGGCCGAGGGCTCCGGCCAGCCGCGCCCCTGCCAGATGACCCCGGCCCGAGCCTGCCACCACCGCGGGCTCGACGCCCCAGCTCCGGAAGAGCTCCGCCAGGGCGATCTGGGTGGCCGGACCGGTGGCGGCGTCCGAGCCGGCCATGGGGCTGGAGCTCTCCTCCCCTTCGCCTGCGGAGAGCTCGGCGTTCGGGAAGATGAAGGCGGGGGTCGTCCGGTCCCGTTCACCGGCGGTCCCCGTCCACACGCCCCGGGATTCCCCGTCCTCCAGCCACCGGGTCAGGGAGTCGGCCGCGGACCGGGCCGTCTCCGACACCAGGGCCAGTCGGCACCCGAAGTGCGTCCGCCCGGCGTTGGCGGTGAAGCAGACGTCGGCGAAGGAGTCCTGCGTCTCACGGAGGGCACGAGCATATCGTCGGACGATCATGCGAAGGGCTTCTTCCGTCGGTGCCGTCAGGGTCAGGAGGTGCACCGGTCGCTCCCGGGGCACGTCGTCCTCCACCGCCCGTCCTCGGGCTGTGCCGTCCTGCGGCGGGGCTTCCTCCAGAATCACATGGGCGTTGGTCCCGCTGAATCCAAAGGAGCTGACCCCGGCCCGGCGGACGCCGCCGGTGGGCTCCAGCGGCGTCGCCTCGCGTGGGACCTTCAACGGGAGCCGATCCCAGGGGATGTGCGGGCTGGGTTGGTCGAAGTGGAGGTGCGGGGGCACCTGGCCGTGGCGAAGTGCTTCCACCGCCTTGATGAGGCCGGTGATCCCCGCCGCGGCCTCCAGGTGGCCCAGGTTGGTCTTGACCGACCCGACCAGGAGGTCGCCATCACGTCCGTTCCGGCCGAAGACCGCACCCAGGGCCTGGGCTTCGATGGGGTCGCCCAGGGAGGTGCCCGTACCGTGGGCCTCCACGTAGCCGACGTCGGACGGTCCGAGCCCCCCGTTCTCCAGAGCCGACCGGATCACCGCCTCCTGGGCCGGTCCGTTGGGCGCCGTGATTCCGCTGCTCCGACCGTCCTGGTTGAGGGCCGATCCGCGGACGGTGGCCAGCACCCGGTCTCCGTCCCGCCGCGCGTCGGAGAGGCGCTTCAGGATCACGACCCCGCATCCCTCGCTCCGGACGTATCCGTCGGCCCCGGCGTCGAAGGTCTTGCAACGCCCGTCGGCGGCCAGCATGCCGGCCTGACAGAAGTTGATGGTGACCTCCGGGCTCAGGATCAGGTTGACCCCACCCACCACCGCCAGGTCGCTCTCGGCCTCCCGCAGCGATCGACACGCCAGGTGTGCGGCGGCCAGCGACGACGAGCATGCCGTATCCACGCTCAGCGCCGGACCGTGGAGCCCCAGGAAGTACGCGATCCGACCGGCGGCCACGCTGAAGGCCGTCCCGACGCTCGCATACGCGTCGGCCTGCTCGGGGTCCCGTAGCGCCATGCGTCCGTAGTCCTGCGAAGCGATGCCGACGAAGACGCCTGTCCTGGATCCACGGAGCCCGCTGGGGTCGATGGCCGCGTGCTCCAGCGCCTCCCAGGTCACCTCCAGGAGGAGCCGCTGCTGCGGATCGATGCTGGGGGCCTCGTAGGGCGAGATGCCGAAGAACTCGGGATCGAAGCCGGACACGTCCTCCAGGAACCCGCCCTCCTTCGTGTACATCCGGCCCCGGGTGCCGCGGTTGGGGTCGTAGAAGGCGTCGACGTCCCACCGGTCGGCGGGGATCTCACGAATCGCGTCCAGGCCGCCCATCAGCGCGTCGTGGAGGCCACCTGGCGACGAGTCCACGCCTGGAAGGCGGTGGGCGAGTCCCACGACGGCCAGCGGTTCGGCCGCCGACGCGCGGAGCCGCTCGACCTCGGCCCGGAGCCTCCGGATCTCGGAGAGCGCCCGCTTGACGGGAGATGCACCGGAGCCGCCCTGATCCGACGGACTCATGAATCGAACCCCGTTCCGCCGGACATGCCCTCGAGCTCCTCCAGGAGCAGTCGCTCGGCCTCCTCGTCGGAGAGGGAAGCGATCTCCGGATCGACCTCCGGCGCGGCGTCCACCGGCTCGCCGGGGGTCTGCGAGACCCCGTCCCCACCGGAGTCCCCGAAGAGGAGGCCGGCCAGATGATCCGCCAGAGAAGGCACGTCGGGATGGTCGAAGGCGATGGTCGAGGAGAGGGAGATGCCCATGTCTCGGGTGAGCGTGTTCCGGAGCTCCACCGCCATGAGCGAGTCCATCCCCTGGTCGCGGAAGGGTCGCTCCATGGAGAGCTCGTGCCGCTCGATTCCCGTCACCCGGGCGAGGCGATCCATGAGGTGTCCTCGCAGGGCCCGGCCACGTCGCCGGTCCGGGAGCCGTCGGAGCTCGTCCGCCACGGCCCCGGGTCGCTCCTTCGGCCCCGACTCTCCGCTTCGCCTCAGGCCGTCGAACAGCGGGTCCAGATGGCCGGCCTCGCGGAGGAACCGCGCGCGGTCCAGCAGGACGGGCACCACCGAAGCGCGGCCCTGGGCGAGGACCGCGTCGAGCAGTCCCGGAGCGGTCGCGGAGTCGATGGGCTGGAGTCCGAGTCCGGTCCAGCGGCGCAACCCGGCTGCGTCCAGGCGTCCCGCCATCCCCCGGTCCCAGAGCCCCCAGGCCACGGCCGTCGCGGGCCATCCCCGCCGGTTGAGCTGATGGGCCAGCGCCTCCAGGGTGGCGTTGGCTGCCGCGTAGTTGCCCTGGCCCGCAGGGTCCAGGAGCGATCCCGCTGCCGAGTACAGGAGGAGGAAGTCCAGGCGGTCGGGTTCGAGGGCACGGGTCAGATGGACGGTGCCCCCGACCTTGGCCCGGAAGGGCGTCGCATACCGGGCGGGGTCCAGGTCCTCCAGGAGCCCGTCGTCGAGCGACGCGGCCGCATGGACGAC
The DNA here is from genome assembly GCA_937136445.1 of uncultured Gemmatimonadota bacterium. Classification (GTDB taxonomy): domain Bacteria; phylum Gemmatimonadota; class Gemmatimonadetes; order Longimicrobiales; family Gaopeijiaceae; genus JAJCZZ01. Next base: position 7,453 of record CAKZOQ010000173.1, on the reverse strand, counting down.
CCCGCGGAGCGGCCTCTCGTCGTCCCCGGTCTGGGCCACCAGCCTCCGGACGTCGTCCGGGTCGTCCAAGTTCGCGGCGATCCACCGCACCTCTGCCCCGGTCGCCTGGAGCTCCTCGATCGTGTCCGCGGCATCGCCTTCCGGTGGCGTCCGGGACGAGAGGACGACGGCGCCGGCCCCCCTGTCCACGAGCCAGCGGGCCGTGGCGAGCCCGACGCCTCCCGTGCCACCCGTGACCAGGTAGGTCGCGTCGGGACGGACGGAGGCGGGCTCCCGCCGGTCGGAGACGTGGAGGACGATCTTGCCGACGTGCTCCGCCCGAGACATGAAGCGGAACGCGTCGCCCACGCGGGCCCTGGGGAAGACCTCCATGGGCAGCGCCGACAGGCGCCCCTCCTCCATTCCCGAGCGGATGGACTTCCAGCTCTCGGCCTGATCGCCGGGGTGCGCGTCGATCTCGTCGAAGAGGTCGAAGGTGTGGTACTCCACGCCGGACCACCGCTCGGCCACCACGGAGGCGTCGCGCACGTCCCGCTTGCCCAGCTCGACGAAGACGCCGCCTCGGGGAAGCAGGTCGAGCCCGGCGTCCACCGCTTCGTCGGTGAGGCTGTTCACCACCACGTCCACGCCCTCACCTCCCGTGGCATCGAGCACGGCCTCCCGGAAGGACAGGCTCCGGGAGTCGAAGGCACCGCGCACCCCCATGGATTCGAGGAAGGAGCGCTTCTCCGGGGTCCCGGCCGTGGCGTAGACCTCCGCGCCGACCTCCAGGGCGAGGCGGACCGCCGCCTGTCCGACGCCTCCAGCGCCGCTGTGGACCAGGACGCGCCTTCCCTCCCGCAGGCGGCCCAGGGTGATCAGGGCGTGGTAGGCCGTGAGGTAGGCGATGGGGAGGGTGACGGCGGCGCTCCAGCCCGTTCCCCGGGGCAGGCGGAAGGTCCGGCGCTCCCTGCAGAGCACGTGGTCCCCGAAGCCGCCCTCCGCCAGGGCCAGGATCCGGTCCCCGGGCTCCAGGCGTGAGACGTCGGGCCCCACGCGCGTCACCACTCCGGCGCACTCGTGGCCCAGGGCGGCGTCCGTCCGCGCGTCCACCATGCCGAGACCCGCGAGGACGTCCCGGAAGTTGAGGGCCGCGCGGAGGACCCGAACCTCCACCTCGTCGCCGGTGGGGTCCCGCCGGGGCGCCTCCACCACCCGCAGCGAATCCAGGTTCCCGGGCTCGGCCAGTTCCACGATCCGGGTCCGGCTCCCGGGTCCGTTCCGTCGACTCGGGTCCGGTGCCGGCGCCTGCAGCCGCGGGGCCAGCATGCGCCCGCCGCGAAGGGCCAGGACGGGCTCCGTGGAGCTGCCACGGAGCACCCTCCCGACGGTGTCGACCTCCCCCTTCTCCGGCCGGGCTGGCAGGTCGAGAGCCGTCGCAGCCAGCTCCGGACGCTCTCTTCGAAGGGTTCGGGCCAGCCCGGCGAGCCCGGCCGCCCGTGGGTGGGTCGTCTCGTCCCCCTCGTCGGGGGCATGGGCTCCCCGGCTCAGGAGAAGGAGGCGGGTCTGGTGTTCGCCGAAGCCCTCCAGGCGGCGCAGGACGGGCTCGGCGAGCGACGTCAGGTGCTCCGTGAGCTCGGCGCCAGTCAGCTCCTCGTCCGATTCGTCCAACGCCTGACAGAAGACCCACGCGGTCGCGGTGTCCCCGGTGTCGCCCGAGGCCCCCGGTCCCGTGAGGAGGCGGGTCTCCATGCCGTCGGCGCTCAGCACCTCGGACAGCCGGGCGCCGAATCCTCCCGCGTCGCCCAGGATGCGGCAGGCAGCGAGATCGGCGGGTGCCTCGCCGGACGGCTCGACCTCCGTCCATGCGACCCGGTGAAGGGCGGCTTCCGGACGTTGAAGTGCCGCGAAATCGACCGGGGCGGGTCGGAGCAACAGCCCATCGAGGGCAGCCACCACCGAGCCGTCTTCGTCGAGGAGGCGGACGTCGAAGGCCCGGGCGCCTTCGGGCGCCTCGACCTCACGTACCCAGGTGCTCGCGGGTGTACCACTTCCGTCGGCGCGGAACGACGACACGGACGCCGGCAGGTGCAGGACGGCGTCGGGGCCCAGGAGAGCCAGGGTCGGATGAAGGGCGGCATCGAGGACGCTCGGGGGGAGCCCGGCGCCGATGCGTACCCCGTGGAGGTCGAGGCGCCCCAGGGCCTCGTCGTCTCCCGTCTGGAGCCACGACAGCCGCCGATAGTCGGTTCCGAACTCTGCTCCCGCTTCTGCGGCCCTTCGATAGAGGTTCTCCACGTCCACCCGGTCGCGGCATCGCGCCTCGATCGCTTCGGGCGGGGTTGCATCGACCATCGAGGCGTCGCCCGCGTCGGTGAGGCGGGCTTGGAATGCCAACGACCAACTACCGGAGGCACCCCGGGCGTGGATCTCGACCTGGGGACTCGGCCCGTCGGCGTCCGTGACCACCAGTTGAAGGGGGCGTGGCTCGTCGTCCAGCACGACCTTCTGCAGGAACACCGCGTCCTCGGTATCGACCGGTCGTCCCAGAACCTGTTCCCCGGCCTGTCGGGACATCTCGAGCATCATGGCGGCAGGGACCAGAACCGTTCCCCGAAGCCGATGGTCGGCCACGGTGGGGTCGGCGGCGTGCAGCGTCTTCTCGAAGACCGGATCCTGGAGGGCGGGCGAATCCATGCGGCGCCCCAGGAGGAACCCGCTCCCGGCGGGGCTTCCCGCCGGCGCGGCCGCTCGCTCGGGCGTGTCCAGCCAGAACCGCTTCCGTTGCCAGGGATAGCTCGGGAGTCGGACCGAGGGGGGAGCCGTCCCGGTCACGGCGGGCCAGTCTGCCTCGATCCCGGCACAGAAGAGGTCTCCCACGACCGAAACCAGAGCCGCGCGTCCGGGGCGGTCCGGTGCCAGCGTGGAGAAGGCCGGCACCGTCCTCCCGGACGTCTCGGCGATGTCGAGGAGGTCGGCGGTGAGCACGGGTCGAGGACCCACCTCGAGGAAGGCCGTACCGCCCCGCTCCAACGCTCGGGACACGGCGGGCTCGAAGAGAACGGGTCCGTCCACCCCCCGGGCGAGATGGTCCACGCCGAACCCGCCCGACAGCGCGGTTCCGGTGATGGTGGAGAAGACCTCGCATCCCGGTGTGGAGCCCTCCCGAAGGTCGGGGGTCACGTCGTCCAACGCGGACCGGATCCGACCGGCGATGGGGGTCATCATGTCGCTGTGGAAGCCATACCGGACCGGAAGCCGCTTCACCCTCAGGTCCCGGTCCTGGAGCCGCGTCTCCAACGCGTCCACATCTGCACCTGGGCCGGAGAAGACCACGGAGCGGGGCCCGTTGATCGCCGCGAGCTGGATGGATCCCGCGGCCTCTCTGGCGACCTCCTCGGCTTCGGTGCGCGTCAGGCGCGCGGCGAGCATGGCCCCCCGGGAGTCGGCCTCCTGCATCAGGCGGCCTCTCTGGTGGACCATGGCCACCGCCGTCTCCAGCTCCAGGAGTCCCGCCACGTTGGCCGCCGCGATCTCACCGATGGAGTGCCCCACGACCATGGACGGCACGATGCCCCAGGACTCCAGGAGCCGGGCCAAGGCGACCTGGATGGCGAAGATGGCGGGTTGGGCACCGGCCGTGTCCTGCAGCGACCAGGGCGCGTCCCTCCCCTGCAGAAGCGCCAGCACGGACCACCCGGCCCGAGGCTCGAAGAGCCGATCGACCTCCTCCAGGGCTTCCCGGAAGACGGCCTCGTCCCGGGCGAGCTGGGCACCCATGCCTTCCCACTGGGAGCCCTGCCCACTGAACACGAAGACGAGCTTCCCTTCGTGGCCCGGCGGGACGGTTCCCCTGCGGATGCCGGAGGTCGGGGCCGACACCCCGTCCACGGCCTCTCGCAGGGAGGACGCGGCGTCTGCCGCCGAAGATGCCACGACCGCCATCCGGTGCTCCAGACGGGTTCGGCGCGTGGCCACCGCGGCACAGGTCGCCCGGAACCGCTCGGGGTCCGCGTCCTCGCCCGCGAGGAGCTCGGCGTAGCGGAGGGCGAGTGCGTCTCGCGCCTCGTCCGACCGGGCCGAGAGGAGAAGAGGCCACGGGGGCGCGGTGGTCGTGGGCTCCGGTACGGGCACCGCAGGCGGGGCCTCCAGGATGACGTGCGCGTTGGTGCCGCCGACGCCGAACGAGCTCACCCCGGCCGTCCGCGGCTCGGGTCCGTCCCACCTCCGACCCTGGGTGGGGATCTCGAACCCCTGGTCCTCCAGATCCAGGAAGGGATTCACGGTCTCGAACCCCGCATGGGGCGGGATCCAGCCTCGGTCGATGGCCAGGGCGGCGCGAATCACGCCCACGACCCCCGCAGCGGCTTCCAGGTGCCCGATGTTGGCCTTGGCCGAGGCGAGCCACCTCCGAGCGCCCGGTGCAGGGGGCCCGAGGGCCTCCGACATCGACTCGACTTCGATGGGGTCGCCGAGTCGCGTCCCGGTTCCATGAGCCTCCACGTACCCGATGGCCGACGCCTCGACACGAGCGTCGCGGAGGGCATCGCGGACGACCTGGACCTGCGCCCGACCGTTGGGGGCGGCCAGAATCGTGGAGGGTCCGTCCTGGTTCACGGCCGACCCGCGGAGGACGGCCACCACCCGATCCCCGGCCTCGAGGGCGCCACCGAGCCGCTTCAGCACCAGGAATCCGCATCCTTCTCCCCGACCGAATCCGTCCGCGCGGGCGTCGAAGGTCTTGCACCGGCCGTCCGGCGACATGAAGCCGGCCTTGGAGAGGGAGATGAACGGCTCGGGACGCAGCATGAGACTGACTCCGCCGGCCAGGGCCAGGTCACAGCTCCCGTCCCGGAGCGAACGCGCAGCGAGATGCAGCGCCACAAGGGAGGAGGAGCAGGCCGTGTCCACCGTGACCGAGGGCCCATGGATCCCGAGGAAGTGGGAGATCCGATTCGCTACGACGGCGTGCACCACCCCGGTGATGGTGCGCTCGTTGATGCTGTCCGGGCGCAGGTAGTGGTGCAGGACGAAGTCGTTGTTGTAGGAGGCGGCGAAGACGCCCACCGGCCGTCCTCGCACGTCCTCCATGGAGACACCGGCGTCCTCCAGCGCCTCCCATGCCACCTCGAGCGCCAGGCGCTGATGTGGGTCCATCCGCTCCGCTTCCCGGGGAGGGATCCCGAAGAACGCGGCGTCGAAGTGGTCGACGTCTTCCAGGAAGTTGGCGGACTTCACCGACGTGCGTCCCGGGGTGGACGGGTCGGGGTCGTACCACTCGTCCACATCCCACCGATCCGGCGGGACGTCGCCGACCGTGATCGCGCCCCTGGAGATCAGGTCCCAGAAGTCGTCCGGCGATTCGACGCCACCCGGGAGTCGGCAGCCCATACCCACGATGGCCAGGGGCTCCGAGAGATGGTGGAGGCCTTCACCACGGGCCCGGCGACCCAGCAGGGCGAGGCGGACCGCGCTCATGGGCGCCCGGGACGTTCCTTCCTGGCTCATCGGTCCCCCAGGAGCTCTCGGAGCGCTTCGTCGTCGCTCATGGTGGACACCTCGTCGAAGTGCCTGGCCAGCCCCTCCGTACCGCCCCCCGGGGGCATCGACTCGTCGGGGGCCTCGACCGGCTCAAGGTCGGCGGGGGAGGCGACGCGCTCCTCGTCCGACTCGGCTTCGAGCCGCTCGAGGACGTATCCGGTGAGGAGCTCGAGGGTCGGATAGTTCCAGGCGACGGTGGCCGAGACGTTGAGGTCGAAGGCACCCTCCAGGTGGTTCCGGAACTCCATCGCCATCAGGGAGTCCATTCCCTGGGCCCCGAAGGTCGTTCCCGCCTGCAGGTCGGATGGGCTCACGTCCAGGACCGTCCCGAGGATCCGACGGATCTCGCTTCGCACCTTCTCGGGGCGCTCGGCCGGAGGAAGCGACTCGATCCGGGCCCGGGCCGAGTCCGTCCCGGCGGCCGTGTCTCCCACGAGGCGGCTGAAGAGGGAGCTCCGGCCGTCCGCCCCCCGGGTTTCCGCGAAGGCCTGCCAGTCCACCGGCGCCACGAGGATCCGGCTGGTGGAGGAGCGGGCGAGCCGTCCGAAGACCCGGATCGCCGTGTCGGGCGGCATGGTTCCAATGCCCTGGCGGGTCAGCCCGTCCACGTACCGAGCTCCTCGGGCGTCGGCGATCAACCCCGAGTCCGTCCACACGCCCCAGTTCACGGACAGGGCGTCCCGTCCCCGCGACGTCCGGCTCTCGGCGAGGGCGTCGAGGATCGCGTTTGCAGCCGCGTAGTTGGCTTCCCCGGCCTGGGGCAAAATGGCCGCCGTCGAGGAGAACAGGACGAAGCGCTCCGCATCAGGGAACGCGTGGTCGAGGTGGAACGCCCCACCCACCTTCCCGTGGAAGACCCGCCGCAGGGCGTCTTCGGAGAGGTCCCGGACGAGATCACCATCCAGGGTACCGGCGGCATGCACCACGGCCACGATCTCCGGCCGGGCCTCGGCCCTCCACGCCTCCAGAAAGCCCTCCAGCGCGCCGGCGTCTCCCACATCCACGGACCGCACGTGGACGCTCGCTCCACGCGATTCCAGGTCGCGAACCGCGCCCACCCGGACCCCCTCCCTGCTCTCCGGATCCAGCGCGTCCCACTCGGTCCGGGGAGGTAGCGGCGTCCGGGACAGGAGGATGAGGGGACCGCAGCCCCCATCCACGAGGTGGCCCGCCACCCTCCGCCCGAGGTCGCCGAGTCCACCGGTGACCAGGGTGGCGCCGCGCGTCGGCCACCGGGGCCGCTCCGCCTCCACCGGGGGAGGGTCGAGTCGCACGAGGCGCGGGCTGCGGTACACACCGTTCCGGACGGCCAGGTCGTGGTCCAGGGATCGGTCGGAAACCACGGCGGCCAGGACGGAGGCGGTCGCGTCGGCGGAGGCTCCGGGATCCAGGTCGAGGAGCCGGACGCCCAGCTCGGGCTGTTCGTGGCGCAGCACGCGGCCCATCCCCCACAGGCCGGCGCCGGTGGGGTGGAGTTCGCCCGAGAGCTCGTCGTCCACCTGCCAGGATCCCACGGTGGCCAGAACCAGCCTCGGGGGCTGGCCGGCTCCGTCCAGCACGATCCGGGCGAGCCGTCGGACGGAGTCACAGTGAGCGAGCGCGGTGTCGTAGCGGTGCGACTCGGGGCCCGGCTCGGCGAGCACCACGACGCCGTCGGGCGGGCGTCCCCCGCCGAGGGCCTCGCGCATCTCGGAGGTGCCGTTGGGCGTCGTTCGGACCACGGACCACCCGCGGGCTCGCAGCGTCCGCTCGAGGGCGGCGGCCCGGTCCGTGGGACGAGCCACCAGCACCCAGTGCTCTCCGGGGCCGCCCGCAGTGCCGGGTGGTGGACCCTCGGCGTCCTCCCATTCGAGGCCGTACAGCCAGGAGCGAGCTTCGTCCGGCCAGCCTTCGGTGGGAGCTCCCCGTTCGTCCCCCGACCAGTCCTCCCAGC
>CAKZOQ010000172.1 GCA_937136445.1 uncultured Gemmatimonadota bacterium | reverse complement strand
TTCGTCACCGGCTCCCGGGACAACGCCGAGCACCTGGCGGGATACGACGGCTTCGAGCTCATCGAGCACGACATCTCTCGGCCCATCGTCGTGGCAGGACGCCTCGACGGGGTGCTCCACTTCGCCTCTCCGGCGAGTCCGGTGGACTACCTGGAGCTTCCCATCCAGACGCTGAAGGTGGGCAGCCTGGGCACCCACAACTCGCTGGGCATCGCCAAAGCCAAGAACGCGCGCTTTCTCCTTGCCTCCACCTCCGAGGTCTACGGCGACCCCCAGGTGCACCCCCAGCCGGAGAGCTACTGGGGAAACGTGAATCCCATCGGTCTCCGCGGCGTCTACGACGAGGCCAAGCGCTTCGCCGAGGCCATGACCATGGCGTATCGGCGCACCCACGGCGTGGACACGCGCATCGTCCGGATCTTCAACACCTACGGGCCCCGGATGCGCCCCGGCGACGGACGGGTGGTGTCGAACTTCATCGTCCAGGCCCTACGCGGCGAGCCGCTCACCGTCTACGGGGATGGCAGCCAGACCCGGTCCTTCTGCTACGTGTCGGACGAGGTGGAGGGGATCCATGGCCTGTTCCATTCGGACTGGAACGACCCGATGAACGTCGGGAACCCGGACGAGTTCACCATCCGCGAGCTGGCCGAGTCCATCATGGAGGAGATCCCCGGATCCTCCTCCATCGAGTACCTGCCGCTGCCCGAGGACGATCCGAAGGTCCGGCGCCCGGACATCACGAAGGCCCGGGAGATCCTGGGCTGGGAGCCGAAGGTGCGCCTCCGGGAGGGACTCCAGAAGACCATCCCCCACTTCCGGACACTCGTGGAGCAGGATGACGCCGAGGCGAGGACGCTTTGAGGATCTGCGTCCACGACTTCGTGGCCCATCCCTTCCAGCTCGATCTCTCCAGGGAGCTGGCGTCTCGAGGGCACCAGGTGACGCACCTCTACTCGGAAGCGGTGGAGGCCCCCAAGACCACGCTGGACGGCGAGGAGGCTTCGGGACTCGAGATTCTCTCGGTGGACCGTGGTCTGACCTTCGAAAAGTACCTTCCGTTCCAGCGGGCCCGGGACGAACAGCGGTACGGCTCTCGGCTCATGCAAATGGTGAAGGAATTCGGGCCCGAGGTGGTCCTCAGCTCCAACGCACCTCTTCTCGCCCAGCGCAGGCTGCTGCGTCCGGACCGCGAGTTCGCCATGGTGCACTGGTGGCAGGACATCCAGTCGCGCGCCGCCCAGGACCGTTTCGGGGGAACCCTCCTCGCCCCCGCGGCCTGGGTGCTCACAGCGGTGGAGAAGAAGATCGCAAGGCGATCCGATGGCATTGTGGCCATCGCCGATTCCTTCAAGGACGTCTCCGCGGACTGGGGGGTGCCGGGGGAGCGACTCACGGTGATCCCGAACTGGGCGCCCATCCAGGAGATGCCCCAGCGGCCCCGGGACAACGAGTGGGCGCGACGACACGGCCTGGGGGATCGGCCCACCTTCCTCTACTCCGGAACGCTCGGGCTGAAGCACAACCCCGAGCTCCTGGCCGGCCTCGCCGAGGAGTTGGGCGACGAGGCCGATGTCGTGGTCGTCAGTCAGGGGCTGGGGGCGGACTACCTCCGCGAGGCCAAGGAAGCACGGAATCTGGAGGGCCTGACCCTCCTCCCCTATCAGCCCTTCGAGGAGCTCCCCGACGTCTTCGGTACGGGCGACGTCCTCCTGGCGATTCTCGAACCCGCGGCGGGTGCCTTCAGCGTGCCTTCCAAGGTCCTGAGCTACCTCTGCGCTGGTCGCGCGACACTCCTGGCGGTGCCCGAGGAGAACCTGGCGGCCCAGACGGTGCTGCAGGCGGGAGCCGGCCTCGTGGTGGATCCCCGGGACGGGACGGCGTTGGTCCAGGCGGCCCGGAAGTTGCTCGACGATCCCGCCGAGAGGGAGGCGATGGGTCGGCGGGCTCGGGGATACGCCGAGGAGACCTTCGACATCGGCCAGATCGCCGATCGGTTCGAGAAGGTCTTCGAGGAGGCGATCCGCTCCCGGCACCTTGTCTGACCACGGACCCTTTCTATCATCCTCACTCCATGTCGTCGGTTCCCGAAAAGGGCTTTTCCATGAAGCAAGCACTCGTATGCGGCGCAGGCGGGTTCATCGGCTCGCACCTCGTCAAGAGACTCAAGAAGGAGGGCTTCTGGGTTCGAGGCGTGGACCTGAAGTATCCCCAGTTCGCCGAAACGCATGCGGACGACTTCGTCATCGCCGATCTCCGTGACCCGGTGAACTGCCGGGGCGTGGTCGATCGTCGCTTCGACGAGGTCTACCAGCTCGCCGCGGACATGGGCGGGGCCGGGTTCGTGTTCACGGGGGAGAACGACGCCGACATCATGCACAATTCGGCACTCATCAACCTCAACATGCTCGAGGCGTGCCACCGCCGGAACACGAAGCGGATCTTCTATTCCAGCTCCGCCTGCATGTATCCCGAGCACAACCAGCTCGACCCGGATGATCCGAACTGCACCGAGGATTCGGCCTACCCGGCGGATCCGGACTCCGAGTACGGCTGGGAGAAGCTCTTCAGCGAGAGGCTGTACCTGGCCTTCGGGCGAAACCACGGGATGGAGGTGCGCGTCGCT
>CAKZOQ010000171.1 GCA_937136445.1 uncultured Gemmatimonadota bacterium | reverse complement strand
GTGTCAGGGCGAGCCCGAGGACCAGGACGTGATGACCCCCTATCCCACGAGCAACGGAAGCTTCAGCACCTCGGTGAGCCTGCCGGGGCTGGGTCTGACCGTCAACGGACTGGCCGACTGGTCCCGGGGGAGCACCGTGCAGGACTACGCCGCCATCTGGTCCACCTTCAACGGTCTGCCCCGCATCCTCTATCCAGCCCAGTACGAAACCGACGGCTCGGTGGCCCGGGATTCCTACCGCTACCTGGAATCCATGAACTACTTCCTGGTGAAGGGAGACTACTTCAAGCTCCGGGAGATCACGGCCCGGTACGAGCTCCCCGAAGCCATCGCCACCGGGCTGGGGGGCAGCCGAGCGTCCCTCTCGCTGTCCGTCCGGAACCTCTGGACCTGGGTCGCGAGCCCACAGAGCATCTTCAATCCGGGGGAGCCGGACTGCGTGCCCTATCCCCTTCCCGCCGGGACGGACCCCGCGCAAGGGTGCCCGTCGGTCCGCCGCCTCCTCGATCCGGAGCTGGCCGGCTACGCCGAGCCCACCGACAGTGGACTCCAGCTCGGCGGCTCGCAGAGCGTCGCCCTCCCGTCGCCGCGCATGTTCCGCTTCGCCTTCCAGATCACCTTCTGATGGCCACCGAGACCAGGGAGCCCGGATTGACCATGCCCACGATGAAACGCACCGGGCCGGTGATGGTGGCGACGCTTCTGCTGACCGTTCTCCTCGCCGGTTGTGACACCCTCGACTTCACCGAGGTCACCAACCCCAACACCACCACGGACGACCTGGCCCGGGCGGCGGAGCCGACGCGTGCGCTCCTCCCGGGGGTGCGCGCTCAGATGGCCCGGGGTGTTCGGGCGGTGGTGCAGACCACCGACATGGTGAGCGACAACTTCGAGATCGCCTTCACCAACGTCGGAGGGGAGCTCTCCGACCCCTACGCCCTCAACCCCGAGGGGCCGTCGTTCAACTCCACCGGCGCCATCGGGGCCTACTGGAATCTCCAGGAGCTCCGGGCACTGGGCGACTTCCTCATCGACAGCATCGCGCCGCAGGACGAGAACAGCACCGACCAGCAGCTGGCCGAGGCGCGCTTCTATCGGGGGATGGCCTTTCTGATGCAGGGCGAGAACTTCGTGGGCGTGCCCACCGGCGCCGATCGGGATCCCGCGCCGGCCGCCGAGCTCCTGGCCCTGGCGCTGGACGACTTCACCGCTACCACCAACCTGGTGGATCCCGCCGGCGCACCGGCGGGCCTCCCCGTGGCTGCCCTGGCAGCCCTCGCCCGGACGCACCGGGCTCTGGGGAACGCCGGAGAGGCCCGCACCTTCGCCCAGCAGGCCCTGGCTCAGGACCCCGACTTCGTCTGGCTCCAGGGCTACGCGGCCAGCGAGATCGAGAATCCCTTCCCCAACGACACCCGGGCCTTCCAGCCCCTGCCCAGGCTGGACTTCCTGGATCCCAAGTACGTGGAGCGGGACTCGCCCATCCCGGTGGTGAAAGCCGAGGAGATGCACCTGATCCTGGCCGAGGTCGCCATGAGCGAGGGCGACTACGCGACGGCCGCCGAGGAGATCCGGTCGGCCATCCTCCTGGCGGAGACCCGCCCCCGGACTTCCTTCACCGATCAGGACAACCGCGGGAACCCGGACCTCACCATCCGCCCCCGGGACGCCGCGATCCTCGTCCGGGCGGACGCGGACAGCCCCTATCGGGCCGGACTGGTCCTGACCCGTCCCGGAAGCGTCACGGTACCGGCCATCTCGGGCACGTCGCTCGACGCCGACAGCGTGGCGGCCCTCGCGGCCCCCGAAGACGTCCGACACGCCTTCTGGCTGGCCCGGCAGGAGATGCTCTTCCTCGAGGGGCGGCGCCTCCATGATCTGGGTGTCCTGATGCCGGTGATGCAGCGGGAGATCGACGCGAGTCCGGCCATCTCCAACGGAGACGCTGAGACCCGCCCCGTCATCCCCTCCTACATCCCCGAGGACGTCATGGACGGCTTCCTGCCGCGCTCGCCCTACCTGGACGAGCGGAATGGAGGGGAGCTGGCCACCGACCAGATCACCATCGAGGTGGACATGAACCGGATCCTGGCCATGGAAGGTGTCTCCAAGTTCGGGACGTTGCCGTGATGTTCGCGCGAAGCTTCGCGATCTCGTTGGCGTGCGCCTCCGTGCTGGCCCTCCCCGCCGCGGCGGTCCAGCAGCCCACCGCGGAGGAGCGGGAGCGGCAGCTCCAGGAGGAGCTCACTTCGGAGCGGCCGATCGAGATGGTCCGGTCCCCCTGGATCGACGAGCTCACCTGGATGGAGGTGCGGGACCTGCTGGCCGAGGGCTACACCACCGCCATCATCCCCACCGGCGGGATCGAGCAGAACGGACCCTACCTGGTCACGGGCAAGCACAACGTGATCCTGGAAGGGCTCTGCCCCGCCATTGCCGAGAAGCTGGGGAACGCCCTCTGCGCGCCCATCGTGGAGTTCGTGCCGGAGGGGGGCATCGATCCCCCCACGGGGGGCATGCGCTTCCACGGCACCATCAGCGTCCGCCAGGAGACCTTCGTGGCGCTGTTGGACGACATCGCCAGCAGCCTCCGGGCCCACGGGTTCACCGACGTCGTCCTCATCGGGGACAGCGGGGGGAACCAGCGCGGGATGGCGGAGGTCGCCGAGCGACTCAACGCCCGCTGGGCCGGGTCGGGCGACCGGGCGCATTTTGTGGAGGAGTTCTACTCCCCGGGCTGGGAGGCCACGGAGGAATACACGGCGGAGGTCCTGGGCGTCGAGGAGGGGG
>CAKZOQ010000170.1 GCA_937136445.1 uncultured Gemmatimonadota bacterium | reverse complement strand
CGGCCGTCCGGTTGGGCCTCCAGGAAGCTGGGCGCGTCGGGCCAGACCCCCAGCCGGATCCCGGCCAGCGCCGCCGCACCCATGGCGGTGGTCTCCACCTGGGCCGGGCGGCGGACGGAAATCCCGAGGACGTCGGCCTGGAACGACATGAGCCAGTCGTTCAGCGCCGCGCCGCCGTCCACCCGGAGCTCTCGGGTCTCCACGCCCGAGTCTGCCTCCATGGCGCCCAGCACCTCCGCCGAGTGGAAGGCCATGGACTCCAGCGCGGCCCGCACCAGGTGCGCTCGCCGGGTCCCCCGGGTGAGCCCCGTCACCGTGCCCCGCGCATCCGGCTCCCAGTGGGGAGCGCCCCGGCCCACGAAGGCCGGGACGAAGTGGACCCCGTCGGTGTCCTCCACAGCCCGGGCCAGCGCCTCGGATTCGCCGGCGTTCTCCAGGATGCCCAGACCGTCCCGGAGCCACTGGATGGCGGCGCCCGCCACGAAGACCGACCCCTCCAGGGCGTAGGCCAGGCCGCCTTCGGCGTCGCAGGCGGCGGTGGTGAGGAGCCCGTGCTCCGAGGCCACCGGCTCGTCGCCGGTGTGGAGAAGCAGGAAGGCCCCAGTCCCGTAGGTGTTCTTGGCCAGTCCGGCGTTCCAGCACCCCTGACCGAAGAGGGCGGCCTGCTGGTCCCCGGCCACCCCACCCACCGGGAGCTCCACCCCGAGGTGGGCGCCGGAGGTGGTGCCGAAGTCCCCGGCGCTGGGCCGCACCTCCGGCAGCAGCGACTCCGGAATCTCGAGAAGCTCCAGGAGCCAGGGGTCCCAGTCCGCCGTCTCCAGATTCCAGAGGAGGGTCCGGGAGGCGTTGGTGGGATCGGTGGCGTGGACCCGGCCGTCGGTGAGGCGGGCCAGGAGCCAGGTGTCGATGGTCCCGGCGGCGAGCTCGCCGGCCTCGGCCCGCTCCCGGAGCTCCGTGTGGTTCCGCAGGATCCAGAGGAGCTTCGTGCCGCTGAAGTAGGGATCCAGCACCAGTCCGGTGCGCCGCCGGACCTCCGCCTCGTGCCCCGCCTCCTCGAGCGCTCGGCAGAGCTCCGCGGTGCGCCGGTCCTGCCAGACGATGGCGCGATGCACCGGCTCCAGCGTCTCCCGATCCCAGAGGACCACCGTCTCCCGCTGGTTGGTGATGCCCACCCCCTGCACGTCGGCGTGGACGGCGGCGTCCAGGGCGGTGCGAGCCACCCGGGTGGTCACCGACCAGATCTCCTCTGCGTCGTGCTCCACCCAGCCCGGTCGGGGAAAGTGCTGGTTGAACTCCGAATAGGCCCGGCCGAGGATGCGGCCGTCCCGGGCGACGACGAGGGCGGTGCTGCCGGTGGTGCCCTGATCCAGGGCGAGGATGGCGGGGACGCTCATGATGGCGGTGGCTCCAGGACGAGGGAGGCCGAGAAGTCGTAGCGTACGCCCAGCCGACCCAGAAGCTCGAGGAGGAGGGTCACCGGCTGGCCGACGACGACATAGTAGTCGCCGCCGATTCCGGCGATCAACGCCGCCCCCCGCCCCTGGATGCCGTAGGCACCGGCCTTGTCCATGGATTCTCCCGTGGCGACGTAGGCCTCCAACGTGGCGCGGTCCACGTCGCTGAAGCGGACCTCCGCCCGGGCCACCCCGCTCTCCAGCTCCGCGCCTCGCGCCACGGCGACCCCGGTGAGGACCTCGTGGGTGTCGCCGGAGAGCTCCTCCAGGATGGCCACGGCGTCGACGGGGTCGTCGGGCTTGAGCAGGACCCTGCCCCGGTGCACCACCACCGTGTCTCCGGCCACCACCACGGCGCCGCTCTCGGTGGACCCGTCGGCGACGACGGCCCGGGCCTTCTCCCGGGCCAGGCGCTCCACGTAGGTCGAGGGCTCCTCGCCCTCCCGACGGGACTCGTCCACGTCGGCGGGGTGGATGCGGAAGTCCAGCCCGAGCTGGCGGAGGACGTCGGCGCGGCGAGGAGAGGCGGAGGCCAGGACCAGCTCCGGCACCCGCCCGGAGGTCACGGCCGCTCGAGGAGGAGCGTCACCGGGCCGTCGTTCACCAGCTCCACCTCCATCATGGCCCCGAAGGCGCCCGTGGCCACCCGCCCCGGCGCCCGCTCCTCCAGCAGCGCCACGAAGCGGTCGTACAGGGGTTCCGCCACCTCCGGCGGCGCCGCGTCCACGAAGCTGGGACGGCGCCCCTTCCGCGTGTCGCCGTAGAGCGTGAACTGGCTCACCACCAGGAGGTCGCCCTCCACCTCCTCCAGACCGAGGTTCATGTGGCCGTCGTCGTCCGGGAAGACGCGCAGGCCCACCACCTTGTCGGCCATCCAGGCCAACTCCTGCTGGGAGTCTCCCTCGGCCAGCCCCACCAGCAACAGATGTCCCCGCCCGATCTCGCCCACGGTCTCCCCGTCGACGCGGACCGCCGCACGGGAGACGCGCTGGAGCACGACCCTCATTCCACCGTGACGGACTTGGCCAGATTGCGGGGCTGATCCACGTCGCAGCCCCGGAGGACCGCCACGTGGTAGGCCAGGAGCTGCAGGGGGATGGTGGTGAGGACCGGGAGGAGGGCCGGCAGCGTCTGGGGCACCTGGATGAGGTGATCCACCTTCCCCTGGAGCTCCGGAGCGTCGTCGCTCACCACGGCGATGATCCGTCCTCCACGCGCCTTCACCTCTTCGATGTTGCTCACCACCTTGCCGAAGACCGGATCCCGAGGCGCCAGGAAGACCACCGGCATGTCCTCGTCGATGAGGGCGATGGGTCCGTGCTTCATCTCCGCCGCCGGGTATCCCTCGGCGTGGATGTAGCTCACCTCCTTCAGCTTCAGCGCTCCCTCCAACGCCACCGGGAACTGGAAGCCTCGGCCCAGATAGAGGAAGTTCTGCGCGTCGGCGTACTCGGCGGCCAGCTCCTTGATCTCGTCGTTGAGCTTCAGTACCTCCTCCACCTGCTCCGGAAGCTTCTGGAGAGCCTGGACCATCTCCCGGCCCCGGAGGACCGAGGTGTGGCTCCGCCGCCCCATGTGCAGGGTGAAGAGGGCCAGGGCGACGATCTGGCTGGTGAAGGCCTTGGTGGACGCCACGCCGATCTCCGGGCCGGCGTGGAGGTAGCAGCCGAAGTCCGTGGTGCGGGCGATGGTGGAGCCCACCGTGTTCACGATGCCCATGGTGGTGACGCCTCGGTGCTTGGCCTCCTTCAGCGCCGCCAGGGTGTCGGCGGTCTCGCCGGACTGGCTGATGGCCAGGAGGAGCGTCCCTTCCTCCAGCACCGGATTCCGGTAGCGGAACTCGGAGGCGTACTCCACGTCCACCGGGAGGCGGGCATATTCCTCCAGGAGGTACTCCCCCACCAGCCCGGCATGCCAGCTCGTGCCGCAGGCGGTGATGATGACGCGACGCACCCGACCCAGGTCGAAGGCGTTGGCCGCGATGCCGCCCAGGCGGGCGTCCCCCTCCTCCTCCAGGAGCCGTCCCCGCATCACGTCGCGGAGGGACGACGGCTGCTCGAAGATCTCCTTGAGCATGTAGTGGGGGTAGCCGGACTTCTCGATGGTCCCCGCGTCCCAGGTCACCTGATGGACGGAGCGATCCACCTCGCCATCCTCCAGGTGGTAGGTCCGGTACCCGTCGGCGGTGAGGACGGCGTAGTCCCCGTCGTTCAGGTAGACCACGTCCCGCGTGTGGGCGATGACCGCGGCGGCGTCCGACCCGGCGAGCATCTTCCCGTCCTTCCCGATGCCGATGAGGAGGGGGCTCCCGTGGCGAGCCACGACGATCTTTTGCGGATCCCGGGAGGAGATGACGGCGATTCCGTAGGCGCCCTCCACATGGGTGAGGGCCTCGGCTACCGCCGCCTCCAGGGGGTCGCCGTCCTTCCAGAGGAAATCGATGAGGTGGACCACCGTCTCCGTGTCCGTCTCGGACTCGAAGGTGTAGCCCTTCTCCTGGAGGCGGGTCCGGAGGAGATCGGCGTTCTCGATGATCCCGTTGTGGACCAGCGCGATGTCCGGCGTCTCGGCGCTCCCGGAGATGTGGGGGTGGGCGTTGGCCTGGGTCGGGGGGCCGTGGGTGGCCCAGCGGGTATGGGCGATGCCGCAGGTGCCGGTGGGCATCTCGGCCTCCACCGCCTCCTCCAGCGCGGCGATCTTGCCTGGCCGCTTCACCACGTGCAGGCGCCGACCTCCGTTGAGCAGGGCCACCCCCGCCGAGTCGTAGCCCCGGTATTCCAGGCGCTTGAGACCCTGCAGCAGGATGGGTGAAGCTTCCTCGGTACCGACGTAGCCTACGATGCCGCACACGGCGGGCCTCCTTTCGTCCTCATGGGTTCTTCGTACGCTACCGACGGGGTCATGCCACGCCCTCCAGGAGGGCGCCGGCCCGGTCCACCAGCGCTCGTGCTTCCTCGGCGGTGCGGGCCTCGGCGATGAGGCGCACCACCGGCTCGGTCCCCGACGGTCGGACGTGGAGCCACACCGAACGGTCCGGCCAGGCCAGCCGCAGCCCGTCGGACCGATCCAGGGAGCCGGCGTCCAGGTCTGCCGCCAGCGCCGCGTAGGCGGCGTCCAGCTCCTCCCGGGGGAAGCGGACCTTCTCCTTCACGATCTCGTAGGCGGGCCATCGGGAGGCCGCCTGAGATGCCGTTCCGCCCTCGTCCGCCAAGTGCTGCAGGATGAGGGCCACGGCCAGAGGAGCATCGCGGGTGTGCTGCAGCGCGGGAAGGATGACCCCTCCGTTGCCCTCGCCTCCCACCACGGCTCCCTCGGCCTGCATGCGGCGGGCCACATTCACCTCACCCACCGGCGCGCGTACCACCGGGCAGTCGAAGGCGGCGGCCACGTCCTCCACCACCTGGCTCGTGGAGAGGTTGGTCACCACCGGTCCCGGGGTGCGGGTCAGGACGCCGGCGGCGGCCAGCGCGAGCGTCAGGTCCTCGCCCATGGCCTTCCCCGTCTCGTCCACCAGGGAGAGGCGATCGGCGTCGGGGTCCACCGCCAGCCCGATCTCCGAGCCCGTGGACCGGACCAGCTCGCTCAGGCCCGCCAGGTTCGCCGCGGTGGGCTCTGGATCCCGGGGGAACCGACCGTCGGGCTCCAGCCCCATGCCCTCGACCTCGCATCCCAGTTCGTCGAGCAGCTCGCTCACCGGAGGGCCTCCGGCTCCGTGGACGCAGTCCAGCGCCACCCGGAAGCGCCGATCCCGGATGGCGTCCACGTCGAGGGCGTCCAGGTCCAGGATGGCCTCGAGGTGGCGCGACCAGCTCGTGGCGTCCCGGCTCACAGAGCCCAGGGCATCCCATCCCGCCCGGGGGGGATCCTCGGCTGCGAGGTAGGCCTGGAAGCGCCCGGAGAGCTCGGCGTCCAGGAACATCCCCTCGCTGGAGACCAGCTTGAGGGCGTTCCATTCGGCGGGGTTGTGGCTGGCGGTGACGCCGATGGCGCCTCCGGCGTCGTGATGGCCGACGGCCAGGAGGAGGGTGGGTGTGGGCACCACCCCCAGCTCCACCACATCGCGCCCCACCGACTGGAGCCCTGCCACCACGGCCCGCGCGAACATGGGGCCCGAGGTCCGGGAATCCCGCCCCACCAGGATGGGGCCACGATGGCCCTCCGCCTGGAGGAAGGCCCCGAAGGCGGCGGCGATGCCGCCCATGAGCTCGGGCGTGAGGGGGTCCGCCACCCGCCCGCGGACGCCGGACACGCTGACCATGAGATCGTCGGGGAGGTGGAGGGGCATGC
>CAKZOQ010000169.1 GCA_937136445.1 uncultured Gemmatimonadota bacterium | reverse complement strand
ATCGTTCGGGCCATGGTCGAGGGATTGGGCGGCCAGGTATCAGCCCAGAACCGCTCGGGAGGCGGCGCCCGATTCATGATCGAGATCCCCGTCGATGCCCCCGAGGCTCAGAGCCTGGAGGTGTCGGCCTGAGTTCACGGTCGTCCGTCGCCGGGGCAGCTCCGCGTGCTGGTCCCCTCGAAGTCGGGCACGGATCGGGCCCGCGCATCCGCCACCGTCTCCGCGGGTCCATTCTCGTCGATGTCGTCGATGAGCCACTCCATCTCGGCGATCTCGCGCCGTTGCGCCTCGATGATCGCCACCTGGAGCTCGCAGACGCGGAGGTCTCGGGTCTCGGACCGCTCACTGGTGAGGATGGCGATGGAATGGTGGGGGATCATGGCCTTCATGAACGATCGGTCCTGCACCGTCGTCTGGCTCCGGACGAGATGGATGGCGAGGCCCCCGAACACCAGGCTGATGAGGACGATCCCCAGGTTCAGCTTGGCGTTGCGATATCGCCCCAGCATGAACCCCAACATGATGAGCGCCATGGCCGCACCCATGAGCAGCGTCATGTACGCTCGGGTCTCACTCCAGTGGATGTGGCCCAACTGCATGGAGTTCACATACATGAGACCGTACATGGCCACCATGGCGACGGCGATCATGGCGAGAAAACGGATGTAGCGTCCCCATCCACCGTGCTCGGTCCCAGCCTCCGCGGATTGAGATGCGAGGGTCCCGCCGCTGTCGTCGCGCGTGTCGTTCATGGATGTCTCCGGTTCAGCGTGCTGGAGGTTGCTAGAAAGGTTCCGGGTTGGTCCGTCCTGAACGACGGAACGTCCCGATCGTCGTCCAGGCGCGTCATGCCGAGGGGACGAGCCAGAGCACGGTACCCAGGATGACCACGCTCACCGCAATCCAGGCCGCCGACCGCTTCACCACTCCCCCTCCCGGCATGTCCATGCCGTCGCCGCCCATCCCCGTGGCGAGGAACCGCCGGTGGAGCCAGAAGAGCCATCCTGCCACCAAGGTCGTCACGAGATTCAACCAGAAGGTGTAGTCGATCTGGAAACGGGTGACCTCCTCCACCACCCGCTGGCTCTCCGGCGTCATCCCCAGCGCCCCGAAGCCCGTATGGAGCAGGAGCGCCGTGAGTACCATGCTCACGTACATGATGCCCGCAATGTAGAGGGCCACCTTCCACCCGTAGTACCTGGCGTTGACGGCCACGAGCGGAGGCACCACCAAGTCGGAGTAGATGAAGCCCATGATCCCGGCGAAGAGCACGCCGTTGGCGCTGAGGACCGTGGCCAGTGGGATGTTGCCCATGCTCCCGATGAAGGTGGCAGCCGCGACGAAGGGCGCCACCAGGGCGTTCTCCACGACGATGAGCCACTGGGGCCAATCGCCCTGCAACTCGAGGAGGAAGATGGCGCCCCACCAGGAGTCGGGCACGAGCACGGCTACGAAGCCCGCCACGGTGAAGCCGATGAGGATCTCCTCCCAGACCATCCCCCACTCCGACACGAAGTTGTGGCCCACCCGCCGCCAGCCTTCGGCGGTGGTGACTCGCTCCTTCCAGTCGAAGTCGTCTTCGTTGCCGCCGGCGGCCTCTTCGACCCGCTCCCGGGCGGCTTCCAGCCAGCTCTCCGGGTAGGTCAGCCTGATGAACGTGGCGCTGATGACGATCATCACCACCCCACCCACCAGCTCGGCGACCACGAATTCCCATCCCAGGAAGACGAAGATGAGAATGCCGAGTTCGATGACGAGGTTGGTGGAGGCGAACATGAACGCCACCGCCGCGACGAAATGAGCCCCCTTGAGGACCAGGGCCCGCGCCGCCGAGAGGGCCGCGAAGGAGCAGGAGGAGGAGATGGCTCCGAAGAGGGCCGCGAGGGAGATCGAGCCGGCGTCCGGATCCCCCATGTGCCGCGTCAGCCGGGCCTTGGGCACGAAGGCCTGGATCATGGCGCTGATGAAATACCCCAGGACGAAGGCCCACCCGGACTTCCAGAAGAAGCCCAGGGCGGTGCGCGAGCCTTCTGCCAGGGCGCTCAGCGGCTCCACGGTCGCGGCGCTGGAGCGCCGTCCTCCGGTGCGAAGTGGGAAGGAGGGTCCGGAGGCATCAGTACCACCAGTGAAGCCCGAGGACGAGGGCGCCGCGACTCACTTCTTGCCCCTCGGCACGGGCCAGATCCGCCGCCTCCCCGAAGCGTCGAGCCCAGGACCAGCCCACGTACGGGGCCAGCTCCCGGAGGAATTCGTAGCGGAGTCGGGCCCCCAGCTCGATCTGGTTCAGGCCCGAGCCCACGCCCCACTCCGGAACGTCCTGGAGGGCCAGCGCCACCTCCACCTCGGGCTCCAGCACCAACCGCTGCGTGAACAGCATGTCCCATCCGACCTCCAGACGGGCGGAGACGTCAGCGTCCTGGCTCAGGAAGAGGAAGCTCTCCACGTGGAACCAGTAGGGGGCCAGTCCCTGGAGGCCGGCAGCCAGATGGCCGCGTGTGGCCCCGGTGCCGTCCCCGTACTCGCGATCCAGACGGAGACCCACCTGGGCGTTCCAGAAGGGGGAGACGGTTCGGCTGTAGAGGGCCTGGGCCTCCAGGTGTCCCGCCGGCTCCAGGGTGGACTGTTCCCCATGGGCCTTGAGCCAGAGTCGATCCATGTCCCCACCGACCCACATCTCTGCGTCGTAGACGAGAGGCTCCTCGGCCGGACCCGGTCGATACTCCAGCTCTTCGAAGGAAACGAACCAGTAGACGTGGTCGTCCATGGTCTGCGCCGCGGCACCCACCACCCCCATGACCCACGCGAGCAGCGCCAGCACCGGGGCTCGCAGCACCCAACGCTTCATCCGTGGGTCGCCCCGTCCATTCCGTCCGCGTCCTCGGCGGTGGCGACGTCCGAGACCTCCACGACCCTGAACATCCCGGCGTCCATGTGATAGAGGACGTGGCAGTGGAAGGCCCACGGTCCCAGGGCGTCGGCGTCCACGAGGAGCGAGACCTTCTCGGCAGGCTTCACCTCCATGGTGTGGATCCTTGGCACCCGATCCCCCTTCCCGTTCTCCAGGTACATCCACATGCCGTGGAGGTGCATCGGGTGGCTCATCATGGTGTCGTTGATCATGGTGAGACGGATGCGCTCCCCGTACTCCAGCCGGATGGGCTCGGCGTCGCTGAACTCCACCCCGTCGATGGACCACCAGTAGCGCTCCATGTTGCCGGTGAGGTGGAGCTCGATCTCCCGGTCCGGCGGTCGGAAGTCGGGCCAGGGCTCCCGGGCTTCGAGGTCCATGTAGGTCAGGACGCGCCAGCCGTCGTCACCCAGCCCGTTCCCGGGGTCGCCCAGGCGGCTGGTGGCCATCATCGCCACGCCGGCGGAGCCCGGTCCATGCTCGTCCGGGCCGTGCATGGTGTCCTCGGGGATCGTGCCCGGCGGGAGGAGACCAGACCGCTCCATCCCCATCCCCCCGTGGTCCGCGGCGTGACCCATTCCTTCGTGGCCCATGCCGCCGTGCTCCGTGCCGCCCATCTCGCCGTGGCCGGCCATGCCCATGTCCGCCATGGTCAGCTCGTGGCGAGGCCGCAGCTCCGGTACGGCGGCCTCCATGCCCTCCCGGGGCGCCAGCGTTCCACGAGCGTACCCGCCTCGACCCATGGATTCGGCGAAGATGGTGTAGGCCCGGTCCTCCGGGGGCTCCACGATCACGTCCACGGTCTTGGCGATGGGGAGGCGGAACTCGTCGGTCTCCACCGGGCGGACGTGCTGGCCGTCGGTCTGGACGACGGTCATGGGGAGTCCGGGAATGCGGATGTCGAAGAAGGTGGCGGCGGAGGCGTTCACGAACCGGATCCGCACGCGCTCCCCGGGCTCGAACAGGCCGGTCCAGTTGGCGTCGGGCCCCAGGCCGTTGAAGAGGTAGGTGTAGGTGGCCGCGGTGATGTCCGAGATGTCCGAGGGCATCATGCGCATGCGTCCCCACGCCATGCGGTCCTGGATGGTCGCGCCGAGCCCGTCCTGCGCGGCGTCCCGGAAGAAGTCGAAGACGGTCCGTTTGCCGAAGTTGTAGTAGTCCGGGTGCTTCTTGAGCTTCCCGAGGAGCCGGTATGGATTCTCGAAGGTCCAGTCGGAGAGCAGGACGACGTGCTCCCGGTCGAAGGGCTCGGGCTCCTCGCCCATCGGATCGATGACGAGGGGGGCGTAGTGGCCGAGTTGCTCCTGGAGTCCGGAGTGGCTGTGGTACCAGTAGGTGCCGAACTGCTCCACCGGGTATCGGTAGATAAAGGTCTCGCCGGGGCGAATCCCGGGGAAATTCACCTGCGGCACCCCGTCCATCCCGTTGGGCAGGATGATCCCGTGCCAGTGGATGGAGGTGTCCTCGTCCAGCGTGTTCGTCACCCGCAGCACGGCCTCATCCCCCTCCCGGAAGCGAATGAGTGGACCCGGGACCGTGCCGTTGATGGTGATGGCGGCACCGCTACGCCCGCCGATCCCGATCTCCGTCTTCCCGATGACCAGGTCCACCGGCCCGGCGCTCCCGTCCAAGACTCCGGGGTCCCGGCGGGAGGGGAGCCCGTCGGGTAGGATCCAACGGGGCAGGAGACGCTCCACGCCCACCACGGCACCCGCCGCCCCACCGTATCGGAGGAAGTCGCGGCGGGAGAGCCCCGAGCAGTCGGCCGGCCCGACGGGAGCGGTTTCGTAGGGTCCTTTCTGCGCCATGTGGTCTCCGGATGCCTGGGAATGGAGTCGGAACATGACGGGCTGCCGATGAACCTCCGGTGAAGCCACGATTAAGACTTCTTCATGCGTGCCTCGGAGGAGACCGAACCGAGTCCTTCAGAATCGGGGCCCGAGGCACCCTGGTCACCATCATGCTCCTGGGCCACTGGATCGAGATGCGCTCCATCTCCCAGGCCCAGGGCGCCCTGAAGGAGCTCGCCAAGCTCCTTCCCGACATCGCCACGCGCATCGTGGACGGGAAGACCGAGGAGGTGCCCGTCTCGGAGATCTCGCCTTCTCCGAGGAACCGGAGCGGCGACTCCTGGCACCCAGCCCGTAGGGACCGCTTCCTCCCCGAGCAGGGTACGTCGGGCGGAGCATGCCCCAAGACCCAACATCTCTGGACCACAGCCCTCATGATCTCACGTCTGCTACCCCTGGTCTCCGTCCTCCTCCTCACGGCCTGCGGAGGCTCCGAACTTCCGCCGGCGCAGGGGGAATCAACGGGCTCTGCTCTCGGGTCCGAGCCACCGGCCGCGGCTTCGGTCGCTTCTCTGGAGGAGCTGCCGCACGTTGTCGTGTACAAGACGCCGAGCTGTGGCTGCTGCAACGGGTGGGTGGAGCACCTCCGGGAGGCGGGCTTCGACGTGGAGGCCCGGGATGTCCGGGATCTCATGTCGGTGAAGATCGACGCCGGAGTCCCCACCGACCTCACCTCCTGCCACACGGCCCTCATCGACGGCTACGTGGTGGAAGGGCACATCCCCGCCGACGTGGTGAAGCGACTCCTGGCCGAACGGCCCGCCGTGGCCGGGATCGCGGTCCCCGGCATGCCCATCGGCTCTCCGGGCATGGAAGGACCGAATCCGGAGGCCTACACCGTCCAGGCGTTCACCGCCGACGGGGACCGGGCGACCTTCGCCGAGGTGGACCCGCGGGGCCCCTGACCGCGTCCTGTTCGACACCCGCGGCCGGGCTGAACCACGGCGCGGTTTCCGCTAGATTTGGGGTGTTGGAATAGTCGTCGCCGCGTACCCGGAGCCGGGTTTGGCGGATCTCCTGCCGTGCCCCGGTCCCATGATCAGGAGGCAACGTGTACGGACAGATCGTCGTCCCCCTCGACGGATCCCGTTTCGCAGAATCCGCCCTTCCCCTCGCCCTCGAGCTGAGTCGGCGGACGGACGCTTCGCTGCACCTCGTCACCGTGCACGAGCCGGTGCCTGCCTTCGCCTACGACGAGTGGGAGTCGGCGGCCTCCGAGTGGTCCCGTCGCTACCTCGACGAGGTGATGGACGAGGTGGAGGATCGTGCCGGCGGACCGGTCACCACGGCCCTTCGGACGGGTCCGGTGGTGCCGAGCCTCCAGGACGAAGTCCGTTCGGTGGGTGGGGACCTCCTCGTCATGGCCACCCATGGACGCGGGATGCTCTCCCGGGCATGGCTGGGCAGCGTGGCCGATGCCTTCCTGCACAAGAGTGACGTCCCGGTCCTCATGGTGCGGCCCGAGGACACGACCGACGAGGAAGAGGAGGAGGAAGAAGCCGAAGGCATCCTCCGGGTTCTGGTGCCCCTGGACGGCACCGAGCTTTCGGAAGAGGTGCTGCAGCACGCCCTCAAGCTCGGCGGGCTCTTCGGCGCCGCCTACCATCTGCTTCGGGTGGTCCCCTACCCCATGGACCTGGCCAGTCCCTACCTGCCCCATACGGTCCAGATGAACCGGGGGCTGGTGGAGGAAGCCGAGCGGGACGCCGAGGCGTATCTCGACCGACAGGCGGAGGAGCTCCGAGGCAAGGGGCTCACCATCACCACCGGCACCCTGGTGGACGCCCAGCCGGCGCACGGGATCCTTCAGGTAGCCCAGGGGGAGGAGTGTGACCTCATCGCCATGGCCACCCACGGGCGACGCGGCCTCAGCCGGGCCTTCCTGGGAAGCACCGCCGACAAGGTGATCCGGGGTTCCCACATGCCCGTACTCGTCTATCGCGGCCTCGAGGACTGACCCCATGCGCGCATCCCCTGGTCCCACCACCTCCGCATGCGGGTTCCGGCTCCCCATGCTTCTCGCCTTGTTGCTGGCGCTGGTCATGGGGTCCCCGGAGCCCGGATCGGCCCAGCGAGGAAACGCGGGGTGGGCCGCTCCCCAGGCCGGCATCCGCTTCGGCTACGACGACAACGCCCAGGCGACGGTCCTCGGCGGCCAGCTCCGCATTCCCGTCCTGCCGGGGGGCCAGGTGGAGCTGGTGCCCAGCGGGGACGTGGTCTTCCTGGACGGACTCCGGGAATACCAGGTCCACGCCGACGCCGTCTGGGTCACCGGCGGGCGCTCCGGGGGGCTCTTCGGCGGCGTCGGGCTTGCGGTGCGCAACGGCATCTTCGAGGAGCTGGACCGGGAAACCCGCACCGGCGCGAACCTGGTGCTGGGACTCGTCACGCGGGGTCGCTTCCAGGGGGTGCCTCTCGGGGTGCAACTCGAGGGCCGTTGGGTCTTCATGGACACGCCCGTCGACCCCCGGGTCTTCACCTTCGGTGTGAACCTGCCGCTCTGGGGCTGGGGCTCGGACGACTGACGCCGGCAGGGGCCGTCAGCGCTCCGCCACCACCCGCACACCGATCCCGTCGGGGTCCAGAAGAAGCCCTTCGGCGGCGCCGCCCGTCAGCCTGCGTCGGGCCCTGAGGTCGGGTACGACGAGTTCGAAGGCGATGAGCCCGGGACCGTGGGCGGAGCGATGGGCGTTGCGACGGATCCTCCAGGTATTCACGCCGACGTGGTGGTGGTAGTTCCCGGCGGCCAGGAAGAGGGCGTCGCGAATCCGGCGGGTGACCAGGCCCAGGCCCAGGCGGTGCACGTAGAACGCCTCCGCCGTGGAGAGGCTGGATACCTGCAGGTGAATGTGCCCGACATCGGCATCCTCGGGGAAGTCCGCCGGCGCCTCCGAGGCCCCCAGCAGGCCATCCACGTCCAGGGGCTCCGTGGTGATGAAGATCTCCTCGTCCACGGTACGCCAGATCCCGGCATCCCGATCGGCGTAGAGCTCCAGACCGTTCCCCTCGGGGTCCCGGAGGTAGATGGCCTCGGAGACGTTGTGATCGGCGAACCCGTCCAGCGGTACCCCCCGTTCGTGGAGACGACGCAGCATGCCGGAGAGCGCTTGTCGTCGGGGCATCCGGAAGGCTACGTGGAAGAGCCCGGGACTCCCATTCTCGGATGGAACGTCTTCGTGGGCGCCGTGGAGCACGAGGAGCGGCGGGGCGAGCCGATGGGCGGCCAGCGCCACTGTCGCATCGTCCTCCGCCAGGAGCTGGAGGCCCAAGACCTCCGTGTAGAAGGAGGTGAGGGCCACGAGGTCCACCACCCGGAGGTGGACGGCGCCGATCCGGGTGTCGGGGGGGAGGGGAGGTGGCATCATCGGGGCAAGATACCCTGCCGCTGGACCCACGCCCACCCGGCGGTGCCCGACTCTTCCCCTCCGCCCACCATGGCGTCTACCCAGGGTGCCCGCCAGATTGCCCCATGCACCCAGCCCACGATGTCTCCCCAGGCCCCAACCCACCGGACCGGATCCACGCCTACATCGAGATCCCCCGCGGCTCCCGCAACAAGTACGAACTCGACAAGGAGACGGGGCTCCTCCGGCTGGACCGACTCCTCTACTCCTCGGTCCACTATCCGGGAGACTACGGGTTCGTCCCCC
>CAKZOQ010000168.1 GCA_937136445.1 uncultured Gemmatimonadota bacterium | reverse complement strand
CAGGAGCCGGATGTTGGCCACCGGAAGGAGCAGGCAAAGGAGGAAGAGGAGGTGGTCCCACCCGGTGAGGATGTGGAGGAAGCCCAGCTCGCCGAAGCGAAGGAAGGCCTGGACGAAGCCGGGATCCAGGTGGAGGCGCCCCGGATCGCCCTGCCAGGTGAACACCCGCTCCCCCCCGTCCGGGGGGAGGAAGTGCAGGACGGACCGGGTCTCGATGCCCAGGTGCGCGAGGCCGGACTCAACCGAGAAGTCGGCGGAGGGATCGGCGACGGGCACCCGGAGCGCCACGTCCAGAAAGGCCTGTCCCGGCGGGAGATCCAGCGAAGGCGACAGCGGTTCGCCCTGGAGGATGTGGGCCTGCGCCCGGTCGAACTCGGCGAAGGAGCGGTCGGTGGGCAGGGTGAGCCGCACCGCCACCACCTCCTCCTCTCCCAGGACCCGCCCCTCCTCGTAGAAGGTCAGGTAGTCGACGATCCAGAGTCGGGCGGCGTCGCGCAGGAGAGAGGGCCACCGGGGGTCGGTGAGCTCCAGGTACCGTCCCTCGCGAAGGGGGACGTCCAGGTCCCGCATGCTCTCGAAGGGGACCCGCACCAGCACCGAGAGGCCGTCGTCCGCCGGGCGGACCCAGAGCTGCACCGCGACGTCGGCAGGGACCTCGTGGACGCTGGAGATCGCCCCCAGGCCCGCGGCCGGGCTCCCCGAGAGGAGGGTCGGGAAGGCCACTGCCAGAAGGAGGGCCAGAAGGGTGGAGCCGGGGAGGTGGCTGGACGCGAGCGCGGGTCGGATCATAAGATACCCATTCTTGCACGCCCCCGGACGCCTGGAAAGGCCGTCCCCCGGCTCCGGCCGCAGCGTGACCCCATCGAACAGGAGAGTGGGTATGCCCACGAAGCGCACCGCCATCCTCGCCACCCTCCTCGTGGGAGCCGTCGCCGGTCTCTCCCTGGGCGCCACCATGCTGGACCGCTCGGCTTCCGGGTCGGAGGCGGTGATCCCGATCTTCGAGGTGGACCCCTACTGGCCGAAGCCGCTCCCGAACCACTGGCTCATGGGATCGGTCATCGGGGTGGGCGTCGATTCCCGGGACCACGTCTTCGTCATCCACCGTCAGGAGTCCCTGAACGCACGGACGGAGGTGGGAGGCGACCAGGATCCGCCCAGCGGGAGCTGCTGCTTCGCCGCACCGCCGGTGCTGGAGTTCGATACCGAGGGGAATCTGGTGAACGCCTGGGGCGGTCCCGCCGAGGGCTACGACTGGCCCCAGTCCAACCACGGCCTCTCCATCGACCACATGGACAACATCTGGATCGGAGGGAACGGCCCCCAGGACTCCCACATCCTGAAGTTCAGCCGCGACGGGACCTTCCTGGCCCAGTTCGGCGAGCCGGGCCAGCCGGTGGACTCCCACTCCGAGGAGCACTTCGGGCGGGTGGCCAAGATCTCCTTCGACCCGCAGGCCAACGAGGCCTACGTGGCCGACGGGTACGGCAACAAGCGGGTGGCGGTCATCGACATGGATTCCGGAGAGCTCAAGCGGTACTGGGGCGCCTACGGAAACGCGCCCTCCGACGAGAACCTGGGGCCCTACGATCCCGACGCCCCGCCGGCGCAGCAGTTCCGCAACCCGGTCCACTGCGCCGATCCCGCGGACGACGGTCTGGTCTACGTCTGTGACCGCCCCAACGACCGGCTCCAGGTCTTCCGGACCGACGGCACCTACGTGGACGAGATCTTCATCGCCCCACAGACGCTTGGCGACGGCTCCACCTGGGACGTGGCCTTCTCCAAGGACCCGGATCAGCGCTTCATGTACGTGGCCGACGGCAAGAACCAGCGGGTCTACATCATGGACCGCCGGGAACTCGAAGTGCTGGCCATGTTCGGCGACGGCGGACGGCAGCCGGGGATGTTCTTCGCGGTCCACTCGGTGGACACCGACTCCCACGGCAACCTCTACACCACCGAGACCTACGAGGGGAAGCGCCTCCAGAAGTTCGTCATGACGGGGATGGGCGAAGGCTCCGGCAACCTGGGCGTGC
>CAKZOQ010000167.1 GCA_937136445.1 uncultured Gemmatimonadota bacterium | reverse complement strand
CGCGGAGCGAGTGCCACCCCGCCCCGGAACGCGATCCGGTCTTCGGGTCCCGGTGCGAGGAGCCAGGCCGCGGCCCGGGAGGGATCCGGATTCCCGGGGTCGAGATCCATGGTCCGCACGAGGAGCTCCGTGTGCTCGGCCCGGAGGGCGGAGTGGAATCCCCACTGCGCCGTGCCCCCCGTGGAACGCTCCGAAAGGTCGTCGGACGAGTGCCCGGCGGCGGGACCCATCGCGCCCTGAGTCACCATCACGATCCGTGCGCCCTCGCGGAACCGGGTCGTCCTCAGGACCTCCGCCATTCCGACGATGGCATCGGGCGCGTCCCACGCTGGATCCAGAGATCGGAGATCGAGGACTCCGTCCACCTCCACGTCGTCGTCGCCGGAGGTGATGACGTCGGCTCCCCTGGCCTCCAGAACGGCGATCCAGGGAGCGGCGTCCTCCTCCCGAGAAGCCAGCGTCAGCCATCGTCCCGGCTCCACCGTCGTCGCGCCGTCCTCCGGCTCCTCCACCGCCTCCCACTCGATGTGGTAGGCTTCGGCCGCGCCGGGGCTCCGGGGTGCTCGAACGCGACGGGCGCGGAAGCCCTCCAGGCGCCCGAGCAGGGTTCCCTCGCCGTCTGTGAACTCGACATCCACCGGCGGAAGCTCGCCGGGCGGCAGATCCTCCGATTCGCGCTCCTGAAACGCCACGCGGACGGTGCAGCTTCCGCCGATGGGCCGGAGCATCCGGACACGGTCGATCTGGAAGGGTAGGACGGTGGTCCCGTCGTCCACGGCCGCGTCGGGCTCGAGGAGGGAGCCGATCAGGCGCAGGCCGGCGTCGACGAGGGTGGGATGGGCGACGTGTCTGCCGGCGGCCGAACCGTCGGCCAGGGTCGTTTCGGCCACCGCCGCCCCCTCGACCCTGCGGGCGTTGCTCATGGTCCGGAAGGCCGGCCCGTACTCCAATCCACGGTCGGCCAACCCGGCGTGGAGCGCATCGAGATCGACGGCTTCACCCTCCTCGGCGCCGGTCCGGACGCCCTGGAGGTCCGGCTGCGAGGGCGCGTCCACCTCGATCCGTGCCGTCGCCACGGTCTCCCAGTCGGGAGCGTCGGGTCCCCCGTCGCTCCTGGATTCCGCTGCGACGATCCGTAGACGGGCCGTGCCCTGCATGGGCTCGGAAAGGAGGAGCTGAACCACGACCTCGCCCGCTTCGGGGACGAAGAGCGGGCGCTCGAAGGTGAGCTCCGAAACGACGGCGTCGGACCATCCGGGCCCGTCGCGCACGGCAGCCAACGCCATCTCGACGAAGGCGGCGCCCGGGACCAGGATCCGACCGTTCAGACGATGGTCCTGGAGGTAGCCGGCGTCCGCATCGGTCAGGACCTTCTCGAAGGCCCACCCGTCGATGGCGGGCGAATGGAGCCGCACGCCGAGGAGCGAGTGCAGCACGGCACCTCGGCCCGAGCCCGCCCTTGCCCCTGGGCCACGGGATTCCCGCGGCGCGCTCCAGTGTCGTTCGCGCTGGAAGGGGTAGGTGGGGAGGGAGACGCGTCGTCCGCCCCGGTCCTCGGCCCAGGCGGACCAGTCGATCTCGTGACCGGCCTGGAACAGCTCGCCGAGAGACATGAGCAGACGTCGCCACTGCGGCTGGCCTCGTCGGAGGGAGGGGGTCCACCGGAGGTCGCCTTCGGGGAAGGCCGCGGCCCCCATGGCGCTCAGCGTGGGATGCGGCCCGACCTCGACGAAGGTACCCACTCCCCGCTCGACGAGCGTCTGGACCGACGGTCCCCAGCGCACCGCCGATCGGATGTGCCGTGCCCACCGCGCGGGGTCGGTGGCTTCCTCGGGGGTGAGGCGCTCGCCGGTCACGTTCGAGATCAGCGGAATCGAGGGCGGTCGGAGCTCGATCTT
The DNA here is from genome assembly GCA_937136445.1 of uncultured Gemmatimonadota bacterium. Classification (GTDB taxonomy): domain Bacteria; phylum Gemmatimonadota; class Gemmatimonadetes; order Longimicrobiales; family Gaopeijiaceae; genus JAJCZZ01. Next base: position 2,690 of record CAKZOQ010000167.1, on the reverse strand, counting down.
TGACACCGCCACTTCGAATCGCTCCAGGATCGGATCCATGCGGTGCGAGTGGAACGCGTGTGAGACCGTGAGTTCGGTGCAGCGGACACCCTCGTCCTCCAGCTCACCTTTCACCTGCTCGACGGCTGCGCGTTCGCCGGAGATCACCGTGTTGGTCGGGCCGTTGATTCCCGCGATCCCTGCGCCCTCGACGCGATCCAGCGCCGCCTCGACCCGCTCCTCCCCCGCCTCGACGGCCAGCATGGCGCCACCTTCGGGCAGCTCCTGCATGAGACGACCCCGGAGGGCCACGAGGGGGAGCGCGTCCTCGAGGCGCATGACACCCGAGAGGGTCGCTGCGACGTACTCGCCCAGGCTGTGTCCCGCCAGCCAGGCCGGCTCCATGCCCCAGCTCCGCCAAAGCCCCGCGAGGGCGTACCCCACGGCGAAGAGGGTCGGCTGCGCGAACTCCGTCCGGCGGAAGACCTCGGTGTCCTCTTCGTCGAGGAGGAGCTGCCGCAGCGAGCCGTCCATCGCTCCCGAGTCGGCGAGGATCGCGTCGCACCGCTCGATGGCGTCCCGGAAGCGGGGCGAGCCCCGGTACAGCTCCCGGCCCATCCCCGGGTACTGGGCCCCCTGCCCCGTGAAGAGGAAGGCGACGGATCCGTCGGGGGTCCCCCGGACGTGGGTCGCCCCCTCTGGCGCGGCGGCGACCGATGCCAGCTCCGCGACCATCGTTGGCGCGTCTTCGGCCACCAGTGCGCACCGCCACGGCATGGGGGTCCGACCGGCGGCCAGCGTTCCGGCGAGGTGGGGGAGGAGGGCATCGCCTCCCTGACGCAGTCGATCCGCCAGGTGCGCCGCCATCGTTCCCAGCGCGCCCTCGGACTGCGCGGAGAGTACGAGCAGCTCCGCCTCGCGACGGGGCGGCGGCTCGACTTCCGGTGTGGGCGGCGGGCTCTCCACCACGATGTGGGCATTGGTGCCGCTGAATCCGAAGGCACTCACCCCGCCGCGGATCGGTCCGTCCCGGTCACTCCAGTCGGTCTCCTCGGTGGCGATCCGGAGCGGAATCCGGCTCCAGTCCACATGGGACGTCGGGTGCTCGACGTGAAGGTGGCGAGGGAGCACCCGGTGGGAGAGGGACAGGATCACCTTCATGAGTCCGGCCACCCCCGCGGCGGCCTCGAGATGGCCGAAGTTGGTCTTCACCGACCCGATGAGGAGCGGTTCGTCACCGCTGCGATCGGGTCCCAGCACGTCGGCCACCACCCGGAGCTCGATGGGGTCGCCCAGGGGCGTGGCCGTCCCGTGGGCCTCGATGAAATCCACCTCGCCCGGCTCGAGCGCCGCGTTCTCGAGCGCCGATTCGATGACGGCACGCTGCGCCGACGGACTCGGGACCGTCAGGCCGCTGCTCCGGCCGTCATGGTTCACGGCGGCGCCCCGGATGACGGAGTGGATGAGGTCTCCGTCCGCCTGCGCGTCGGAGAGCCGCTTGAGCACGAACATCCCTCCGCCTTCCCCCCGAGCATACCCGTCCGCGGACTCGTCGAAGGTGCGGCAGCGCCCGTCGGCCGAGAGGGCACGCATGCGGCAGAGAAGGACGGTGGAGTCCGGGACCAGCATGAGGTGCGCGCCGCCGGCCAGCGCCAGGTCGCAGCGACCGGTGCGGAGGCTGTCCACCGCGGTCACGACGGCCGAGAGAGACGACGAGCAGGCGGTGTCGATGGTGAGGTTCGGGCCCCGCAGTCCCAGGGTGTGGGAGATCCGCCCCCCAGCCACCGACAGCGCGGTACCGGTCCCTCGGTAGCCGTGGATGTCCTCGAGCCGTTCGCGCTGCTTGTGGAGGGATTCGAAGTCGCTCCCCGACAGCCCCACGAAGACCCCGGTGTCGGATCCTTCGAGGGTGTGCGGCGCGATTCCACCCTGTTCGAGGGCCTCCCAGCCGAGCTCCAGCAGGAGGCGTTGCAGCGGATCCAGGGAGGCCGCTTCCCGGGGCGAGATCCCGAAGAAGGCGGCGTCGAACTCGTCCAGCGGGTCACGCAGGAATCCGCCTCGCTGGACGTACATCGTTCCGGGTACCTCGGGGTCGGGGTCGTAGAGCGCCTCCACGTCCCACCGATCGGAGGGGATCTCGGTGGTGGCGTCGATCCCTTCCCGCAGGAGCTGCCAGTACGCTTCAGGGGTGTCGGCACCACCCGGGAACCGGCACGCCATACCGACCACCGCAATGGGCTCGCGGGCACGGGACTCCAGCTCCTGCACCTGCCGCCGGAGTCCGCGGATCGCCAGGACGGCCCGCTTGAGGTCGTCGGCCCGGCCTCCCCCTGCGCCGCCGTCGCTCACGCGCCCCCCTCCTGGCCGGAGGCCCCGAGCTCACGGTCGAGTTCCGCAGCGAGCTCATCCTCGGACATCTCGTCGAGCGCCGCTTCCAGCGGGTCGATGGGATCCTCCTCGACGTCGTAGTCCGTGGCGCCTCCGTCCACCGCCGCGATCCGGCCGTCCTCCTCCAGCGATTCGAGGAGGAATCCCGTCAGCGCGTCGAGAGTCGGCTGATCGAAGAGGAAGGTGCTGGGCAGGTCGATGCCGCACAGTACTCCGATCCGTCCCGCCAACTCCACCGCCATGAGCGAGTCCATGCCCTGCTCGGCGAAGCCGCGCTTCGGCTCCAGCTCCGCCGGATCCGCCATCCCGAGCACCGCCGCGAC
>CAKZOQ010000166.1 GCA_937136445.1 uncultured Gemmatimonadota bacterium | reverse complement strand
TGAAGGAGATCATGCACACCAACGGGATCTCGGCGGTGCCGGTGGTGGCCGGCGACGGGCCGGGCGAGCTCCAGGGCATCGTCACCTCCACCGACATGCTGGACGACGTCTCCGAGTCGTCGCCGGTGAGCACCATCATGTCGGAGAAGGTCTTTACCGTGCCCCGGTACGGAGACCCGAGTCTGGCGGCTCGCGTCATGCGGAACCAGGGCATCCACCACGTCGTGGTGACCCACGAGCAGGAGATCGTCGGGATCCTGACCTCCTTCGACCTCCTGCGCCTGGTGGAGGACCACCGCTTCGTCATGAAGAACGCTCCCACCCGTTCCACGAAGGGGTCCAAGAACCGGCGGTGAGCGCGCCGGAGGGGAGGAGGAAGGCGGCGGAGGCCGAGGAACTCCTCCGCCTCCTGCGGACGGGTTGGGAGGTGGAGGCCCGGGTGGTGGCCGTCCTCCCGGGTGACGTGGACCGCAACCTCCGGGTGCGGGACGCGCAGGGCCGGGACTCCCTCCTCAAGGTCGCGGCGCCGGGAACCGACGCGGCGCGGTGGGAGGCCCAGGCGGCGGCGCTGGACCACCTCGCCACGCGTCTGCCGGGGGGAACCGTCCCCCGGGTTCTGGCGACGAAGGAGGGCCGCCCCTTCCTCCGGGCCCGGATCGGCCGAGAGGAGCGGCTGGTGCGACGGCTCTCCTGGCTGGAGGGCACCCTGGTGCCCCACTCCGCGCCGCACGGCGCGCGGCTGTTCCGGTCCTGGGGGGAGATCCTGGGGCGGGTGGATGCCGCGCTGGAGGGCTTTCGCCACCCCGCGGCGCGACGGCGCGAGGATCCGTGGGACCCCGCCCGGGCGGAGTGGGCGGTGGAGGAGGTGGCCTCCGGGGGCGCCTGGGACGCCGGTCCCGCGCAGGCCCCGGATCCACCGATGCGGCGCACCCTCCTGGAGGAGGCCGCGGCGCTCTGGCAGGAGGTCTTCCTCCCGGCCCGTGACGACCTGCCCCGGGCGATCCTCCACGCCGACGGAAACGAGTACAACCTGATGGTGGACCGCCCCGACCACCCGACGGCCGTGACGGCGCTCATGGACTTCGGGGACATGACCGAGAGCTGCCGCGTGGTGGAGGCGGCGGTGGCCGGGGCCTACGCGGCCTGCCTCGCCGAGGACCCGGTGGGCGCGTTGGCGGAGGTGGTGGCCGGCTACCACGGGGTCCGGCCCCTGAGCCCGGAGGAGGTCCGGGTCCTTTACCCGCTGGCCCGCATGCGCCTGGTGGTGAGCGTCCTCCACTCCGCCCGCCGCCGCCGCGAGCGCCCGCACGACCCCTACGTCACCGTCTCCGAGGCGCCCGCCTGGCGAACGCTGGGCCGCCTCCACGGCGTCCACCCACGCCTGGTGGAGGCCCGCCTGCGGACGGCCTGCGGCTGGGAGGCCACCGCCGGCGCGGACCGGGTCCGAAGCTGGGTGGCGGGAGCGCGGGACGCCTTCCACCCCGTCCTCCCGACGGAGCACGGGGCCCCCGGGGACTGGCCGGTCCTGGATCTGAGCGTGGGCAGTCCCTTCCTGGGCGCCGACCCTTCGGCGTGCGAGACGGGACGGCTCGGCCGGGCCATCGAGGAGCACCTGGAGGATCGGGGTACCACGGTGGGGGTCGGCCGGTGGGACGAGGCTCGGCCCATCTACCTGGGCCCGCTCTTCTCCGATGGCGACCACCCCATGGATCCCCATCGGACCGTCCATCTGGGGTTGGACCTGTTCGTGGCTGCGGGCACCGAACTCCGGGCGCCGCTGGACGGTGTCGTCGAGTCGGTGGCCGACAACGGCGCCGGCAAGGAGTACGGGCCGGTGCTCCTCCTCCGCCACGAGCCCGAGGGCGTGCCGACCTTCTGGACGCTCTGGGGGCACCTGGACGCCGAGGTCCTGGACCGGCTGACCCCCGGCGACCGGGTGGCCGCCGGGGACCTCCTGGCCCGGGTCGGCGCCCCGCCCCGGAACGGCGACTGGCCGCCCCACCCCCACGTCCAGCTCGTGCTGGACCCCCTGGACCAGGGGCACGACATCCCGGGCGTGTCGTCTCCCGCCGAACGGGAGGTCCGGCTGGCCCTCTCCCCGAACCCGGCGCCGCTCCTGGGCCTGGACGACGCCACCGTCGTCGCTCCCCGCCACGACCCGGAGGCCCTCCTTCCCCGGCGCAGGGCGCGCACCGGGAGGAACCTCTCCCTGTCCTACGCCCGGCCCCTCCACCTGGTGCGGGGCTGGATGCAGTACCTCTACGACCAGGAGGGGCGGGGCTGGCTGGACCTCTACAACAACGTCCCCCACGTGGGCCACAGCCATCCTCGGGTGGCGGAGGCCGTAGCCCGCCAGACCTCGCTCCTTGCCACCAACACCCGCTACCTGAGCCGGGTGCGGCTGGAGTACCTGGAGCAGCTCGCCGCCCACCTCCCCGAGAGCCTCCCGGTGATCTACCTGGTGAACTCGGCCTCGGAGGCCAACGAGCTGGCGCTGCGGATCGCGCGGACCGCCACCGGACGCCGCGACCTGGTGGTCCAGGAGGCGGGCTACCACGGCCACACAACCACCCTCGTGGACGCGAGTCCCTACAAGGCCCGAGGTCCAGGAGGGAGCGGGACGCCGGCGTGGGTCCACACGGTGCCGCTGCCGGATCCGTACCGCGGGCCGCATCGGCGGCAGGAGGCCAAAGGGAGGGCTGAAGGGAGGGCCGACGTCGCGGCGGACGAGGAGCTGGGACGCCGGTACGCCGCCGACGTGGCCCGCACCATGGACGAGCTCGTCCGGCAGGGGCGTCCGCCCGGCGCCTTCCTGGCGGAGACCTTTCCCAGCGTGGGCGGACAGATCGTCCCTCCGGCCGGCTACCTCCGGGGTGCCTACGAGGCCGTCCGCAGGGCCGGGGGTCTGGCCATCGCCGACGAGGTGCAGACCGGTTTCGGCCGGCTGGGCCCCGACGCCTTCTGGGCCTTCGAGTGCCAGGACGCGGTGCCCGACATGGTGGTCCTGGGCAAGCCCATGGCCAACGGTTTTCCCCTGGGCGCCGTCGCGGTGCGTCGGGAGCTGGCCGAGGCCTTCGACAACGGGATGGAGTACTTCAGCACCTTCGGCGGCAACCCGGTGGCCTGCGCGGCGGGCCAGGCCGTCCTGGAGGTGCTGGCCGAGGAGCGGCTCCCGGAGCGGGCGGGCCGGATGGGTGATGCGCTCCTGGAGGGGCTGTGGGCGCTGGCGGCGGAGCACCCGGTCGTGGGCGACGTGCGGGGTCGGGGGCTCTTTCTGGGGGTGGAGCTCGTGGCCGACCCCGACGCCCGCACGCCGGCGCCCAGGGCGGCCCGCTACCTGGTGGAGCGACTCCGGGAGGAGGGCGTCCTCGCGGGGACGGACGGGCCCGACCGGAACGTGCTGAAGCTGCGGGGGCCGCTGAGCGTGGGGGAGGTGGACGTGGCGCGGACCCTCGCGATCCTCGGCCGGATCCTGGAGGAGCCCTTCCTTGCCAGGCGTACGGGGGGCACGACGCCGTAGCCGCCCCGGGGCAATCCGCAGCCGCTCCGTGGAGGCGCTATCTTCCAGGTTCCTCGCCGCCTCTGGGTTTCCACGATGTCGACCACTTCGCCCGACGTGCTGTCCGACGAGCATCGCCTCCAGCTCCTGGAGCGCTCCGGGGTCCTGGACACCCCGCCGGAGGAGGCCTTCGATCGGCTGACGCGATTGGCGGCGACCTACACCGGCGCTCCGGTGGCGCTGGTGAGCTTCGTGGATCCCGACCGGCAGTTCTTCAAGAGTTGCTACGGTCCCATCCCGGAGCCGTACCAGGAGGAGCGGCAGACCCCCCTGTCCCATTCCTTCTGCCAGCACGTGGTGCGCAGGGCCGAGCGTCTCGTGGTGGAGGATGCCCGGGACCATCCCCTCGTGTGGGACAATCTGGCGGTTCCCGACCTGGGTGTCCGCGCCTACGCCGGCATCCCCATCCTCGCGCCCGACGGCTCCGTGCTGGGGAGCTTCTGTGCCATCGACTCCGAGCCTCGGGCATGGACGGAGGAGGAGCTCTCGGTCCTGGAGGACCTCGCGGGGTCCGTCAACACCGAGATCGCCCTCCGCCTCGAGCTCGCCGCCGAGCAGGAACGGCAGGAGGAGCTCCGGCAGGCTCGAGACGAAGCCCAGGCGGCGGCTCGAGCGCGCAGCGCGTTCCTCGCGAACATGAGCCACGAGATCCGCACCCCCATGAATACGGTGGTGGGGATGACGAATCTGGTGCTGGACATGGGGGTCGATGCGGAGGTGAAGAGCTACCTGAACGTGGTCCGGAACTCCGGCAACTCGCTCCTGCGCATCATCGACGACCTCCTGGACTTCTCGCGGATGGAGGCCGGTGGGATGGAGCTGGACCCGACCCCCTTCGACCTGCGGGCCACCCTGGCCGACGTCCTGCGGGGCTTGGCCGTGCAGGCGGACGAGCGAGGGGTGGAGCTGGCCCTCGAGGTGGCGGAGGACGTTCCCGACCGTGTGGTGGGGGACGTGGGGCGGATCCGTCAGATCGTCACCAACCTGGCGGGCAACGCGGTGAAGTTCACCGAGGAGGGCGAGGTGGTGGTGCGCGCCGCCCGGTCCGACGACGAGTCTGCCGGGGACGTCCTGAGGCTGCTGATCTCGGTGGAAGACACCGGGATCGGCATCCCGGAAGAGAAGCTGGACGCCATCTTCGAATCGTTCGCCCAGGCCGATGCCTCCACGAGTCGCCGGTTCGGAGGGACGGGCCTCGGGCTTCCCATCACACGGCAACTGGCCGAGCTCATGGACGGGGAGGTCCGGGTCGAGAGCGAGCTGGGCCGGGGGAGCACCTTCGAGGTGCGTCTGGCGGTTCGCCCTGCGGAGTCCGCTCCCCACGACGGCGTCGACGACGAAGGATTGGCCGGTCTGCGCGTCCTCCTGGTGGACGACCATCGCACCCAACGAGAGATCCTCTCGGACATGCTGCGTCGCAGAGGGGTGGATGTCTCGTCGGTGTCCGGGGGGGAGGAGGCTCTGACACGGCTCCGGGAGCAACCCTCGGGGGTCGATGTCCTCCTCGTGGACGAGACCATGCCGGGAATGGACGGTCGGAAGCTTGCCGGGGTCGTCGCCGAACTGGACGACGAACGGCGG